>JAABTZ010000307.1 GCA_011389605.1 Desulfobacteraceae bacterium | reverse complement strand
GGACTCGAGGATGCAGTCATGCGTATTCTTGCATCTGCCGGTGCCATGAAGCTCGATGAGATGGGTATGACCGAGCGCAACCTCAAAGTTATGAAGCGGGGCATATCAAAACCTTACGGGCTTATACTGTGTGTGGGTCCCACTGGTTCAGGCAAAACCACCACCCTGCATTCAGCCTTGCATGATATAAATACCCCTGAGCGCAAAATATGGACGGCCGAGGATCCCGTGGAAATCACCCAGGAAGGCCTTCGACAGGTGGAGGTACACAAGAAGATAGGGCTGGATTTTGCGCGTATCATGAGATCCTTTCTGCGTGCGGACCCGGATGTGATAATGGTCGGGGAAATGAGGGATTACGAAACCGCATCCATCGGTGTTGAAGCTTCCCTGACAGGCCATCTGGTGTTTTCTACACTGCATACCAACAGTGCACCGGAAACCGTGACCCGGCTTCTGGACATGGGGTTAAACCCCTTGAATTTTTCCGATGCTTTTATCTGCGTGCTTGCCCAGCGTCTGGTACGCCGCCTTTGCGGCAACTGCCGGGAAGCCTATCACCCTACCCGTGAAGAATTCGATGAAATTGCGGAAATTTACGGGCCGGATGCATTTGAGCAAACCAGCATAAACTGGTCTGATGATTTGAATATTTACAAACCCAAAGGGTGCGATCAGTGCAGCGGCACCGGGTATAAGGGCCGTATGGGCATCCATGAGCTCATGGATGGCTCAAAGGAAATCAAGAGAATGATTAAAAGGCAGGCCAGTGCCGAGGAACTGTTTAACCAGGCAAGCCAGGAAGGCATGACCACTCTGGTCCAGGACGGTATTAACAAGATGTTTCAGGGCTTTACGGATATGGGCGAAGTGCGCAGGGTTTGCATTACCTGATGCCCTGAGAATTGACAAAAGGATGCCAGGCTCTTGCTTGAATCCCTGAAAAAGCGTTTGCAGGAACTTTTCCGAATTATTTTTCCCGGAACAGAATTGCAAGAACCGACGCAGGTATCTGCTGCAAAAACCAATTCTGATAAACGGTCTTTTGACAGGTATCAGATAACTTTTCCGGTACGGGTTTTCGGAAAAGATGCCAGGAACCGGGATTTTCAGGAGGCAACCCAGCTTCAGGATGTTTCCGGAAGCGGAGCTTTGTTTTTATCCAGTACCCCCGATCGTTATCACCCGGGCCAGCAGCTGGTAATCAGTATTTTGCTCGATGCTGCAGAAGATGTCCGGGCCTGCATCCGCAATGAAGCAAGCGTTGTACGCATTCATCCTCCTGCTGCGCCCGGAATTGAAACTGGCGAGGCATTACAGGGCATTGCCGTAACCTTTAACCATGCCTTTGATTTCTATCGCATGGCATCTGAAGAAAATGGATGCTCTGAATGATCCGGCACCGCGGGAAAAATTTTTTGAGCGCCGCAGGCCGAATCCATGCTTCTGCTTTCCTGATGGCCGTGGCCTTCCTTTTTTTGTTTATCTTTTTTCTTTTCTATAAAAACCCGGGTCCTCTGAGATTTTTTTTTTGGATACTTCTACCCCTTTCAGTTTCAAGCATTCTTTACGGTTACTTGCTGATTTACAGGCTTGCAGTTCAGATCCGGGTCCTTAGGCAAAAGACCGGGCATGCTGCCGCAGGTGAGGAAATAAATTGTGCGGATTTGCGTGTTGACTCGGAACTATTTGAAATTGGCTGTTATTTCAATGACCTTTGCAAGCAGATCGAAAAGCTTAACAGGAAAAATCAGCAGCAGGCCACCCAGTTAATGGTATATGCCCGGGATCTGGCCCTTTCATATCAGCGCAGCAAGCGGGAAGAACAGCTTCGCAACCGGCTTAGCAGGTACGTGGGCAATAATCTTGTGGAAAAGCTGATTAACCTCAAAGAAGGTGTGTTTCTTGAGACCGAACGGCGCAATGTCACCGTGCTGTTTGCCGATATTCGGTCATTTACCACTATTGCCGAGCGAATGGCAGCAGAAGAGGTGGTGGCCATGCTCAATGAATATTTTTCTGTAATGGTTGATATTATTTTTAAAAACAGCGGCTTGCTCGACAAATTTGTGGGAGATCAGCTGATTGCAGTATTCGGGCTTGTGGAAACCGATGGCAATGCACCGGCAAACGCCATCCGCACCGCCATCGAGATCCAGGCAGCAACAGACGCCATGAGGCGCAGGCGTATGGGGGCCGGGCTTGAATATTTCGAACTAGGTATAGGGGTTAACACAGGCACGGCCATTATAGGCAATATCGGATCAGCCAACAGGATGGATTACACGGTCATCGGCGATTGTGTCAATGTAGCGGCCCGCCTGGAGCAGATGGCAAGGGGCGGGGAGATTATCATCGGCGAGCAGACCTACCTTGCCAACACGGAAAATTTCGCTTTTGAATGCCGGGGCCGGGTTAATGTGAAAAATAAGCTCGAACCGGTGGTATGCTATCATGTGTTGCGCTCTTAGTTTGCGCTAATCGGGCAATTTATCGTTGAACTCCGTTGCTATCCCATGTATTTTGAACTTATTGTGCCCGATAAAAATGGCGGAAGTGCATGGGAATCGAACCCACCCGGGACGGTTTTAACGCCCCACACCGGATTTGAAGTCCGGGAGCCCCACCAGTGAGCTGCGCACTTCCGCAGGTTTGAACTGCATACAACATTAGCGATTGTTTAAAATTTATCAATAACATGTTTGAGGTGCTTTCGCAATGGTCAACAAAAAAAGATTGGCAGAAACATTTAAAGCCCTGGCCTCCATTGACAGTGTTTCCAGGGAGGAAGGCCGGATTTCGCGTGAAATCCGCAAGATGCTCGAACCTTTGAATCCGGAGGTTTTTATCGACGATGCAGGCCGCAAAACAGGAGGCGATACCGGCAACCTGATAATCAAGCTGGCCGGCACGAAAAATGTACCTCCGCTTATGATCAATGCGCACATGGATACCGTGGAGCCGGGACGGGGAGTTAAGCCCAGGTATGCCGGCGGCATTTTTCAAAGCGATGGTACCACGGTGCTGGGAGCAGATGACAAAAGCGCTGTTGCCATTATCATTGAAACCGTTCGGGCCCTGAGTGAAAACCGGACAGTGCACGGTCCGCTGGAACTGGTGTTTACAATTTGCGAGGAAATAGGGCTGCAGGGCGCCAAGAATCTGGATTTCAGCTTGATTTCAGCAAAATATGGCTATGCCCTTGATACGGCGGATACCGGGGCCATTATAACCAGGGCCCCGTCTGCCAACCATTTCGAGGTGGTGGTCCACGGAAAATCTGCCCATGCCGGTGCTGAACCTGAAAAGGGCATAAATGCGATTGTCCTGGCCAGCCGTGCAATAGCCGGATTGGAACTGGGGCGGATTGACGAGGAAACTACCGCCAATATAGGGGTGATCCAGTGCGACGGGGCCACCAACATTGTTGCTGAAAAGGTTGTAATCCGTGGCGAAGTCCGAAGCCATGATCCCAAAAAGCTCGAGGCGGTCAGCCACCGAATCGTGGAAGCCTTTGAACAGCAGGCTGCAAACTGGCCTCAGCCCGATGATGACACAGGCGTGCCCAGGGTTTCCGTAAAGATGGAAAATGAGTTTCCCCAGACCCATATTCCTGAAGAACATGCGGTGGTTCGCATGGCCAAAACCGCTGCAGCCCGTCTTGGCAGGGAGCTTGTTTCCAGGCGCACAGGAGGCGGTGCAGATGCCAATATTTTTTTTGGAAAAGGCATAATAACCGGAGTAATCGGCACGGGCATGCGCGAGATTCACACCGTTCGTGAATGGATTTCAATAGATGATATGGCACGGACCGTTGAACTGCTCCAAGAGATCATCGGGCTGCACGCCCACGGGGAATATCGCCCATGATCGCCTATTTTGACTGTTTTTCAGGCATCAGCGGGGATATGACCCTCGGGGCTCTTGTCGATCTTGGCGTGCCGGTTGACTGGCTGGAACAAAGCATTAAAACTCAGCTTGCCATGGATGATTTCCGTTTGTCAGTTGACAGGGTGAATCGCTCAGGCATTGCAGCAGCTTCTGTAACGGTTGATGTTTGCCACGGTGCTGAGCGTGATTTCCAGGCCATCTCACAGATGCTCACTGAAAGCCGGCTTGCCCCGCGGGTAAAGCAGATGAGCCTGTCCATGTTTGACCGGCTGGCAGAAGCCGAGGCCAAAATCCACGGATGCGCCAAGAATAGTGTGCATTTCCATGAAGTGGGCGGAGTGGATGCCATCGTGGATATGGTGGGAACTGCTCTGGGTATTGACTTTCTTGGTATTGACAAAATTTTCGCCTCCCCCCTGCCGCTTGGCTCCGGTACCGTAACCTGCAGTCATGGCACCCTGCCTGTTCCGGCCCCGGCCACGGCCGCCCTTGTCGAGGGGGTGCCGGTATACGGCTCACAGATTCCCTTTGAATTGGTTACCCCTACAG
>JAABTZ010000306.1 GCA_011389605.1 Desulfobacteraceae bacterium | reverse complement strand
CCATTAAAAATGAGCTTTCAGAAATACAGGGCGTGGCATCAGTCAACGGAGATGCCGATAAAAAGCAGGTGACCGTGGAGTTTGAGCCGCCCGCAGACCTGGATGAAATTCTGGAAAAGCTCAGGGAAATAAATTATCCCTCCCAATAAAGATTTAGGAAGTATCCGTGACAAAATCAGCCTCTGATTCCCGGAAAAAACCGGCTTCAAATGCCGCCCGGTCCGGGCCCGACAGCGATGGTGAAAATCTTGTATCCCGGCAGATGCCTGTGACCGGCATGACATGCGCCAATTGTGCGGCCAATATCGAACGGGGCGTTGGCAGGCTTGACGGTGTTAAATCGGCAACAGTCAACTTCGGCGCAGAGCTTTTGTCTGTGACCTATGACCCGGGCAGGATAGGCATAGAAGATGTTGCCGCACAGGTTAAAAAGGCCGGTTACGGTGTTGCCACCGGCCGCATTGATCTTCCGGTAGCCGGCATGACATGTGCAAATTGCGCGGCCAATATCGAGCGGGCTTTAAATAAAAAAACACCCGGTGTGATCTTTGCCTCAGTTAATTTTGCAGCGGAAAAAGCCAGTGTTGAATATATTGCTTCTGTGACAGATCCCGAGGCCATTGTGGCTTCCATTCGCAAGGCCGGCTACGATGCGGTGATACCCGAGGGTGACTCAGGTTCTTCCCAGGATGCCGAAACAGCGGCCAGAAATGCCGAAGTGCGCGATCAGACCATAAAATTTGCCGTTGGCCTGGCTTTTACCCTGCCGCTTTTTATGCTTTCCATGGGCCGGGATTTTTCCCTTCTGGGCCCCTGGGCCCACAGCACGGCTGTTAACTGGATTTTTCTGATCCTGGCAACACCTGTTCAGTTCTATACGGGCTGGGATTATTACACCAGCGGGTTTCGAAGTCTTGCCAATCGCAGTGCCAACATGGACGTGCTGGTGGCCATGGGATCATCGGTGGCTTATTTTTATTCCCTTGGGGTGCTTTTTTTTCCGGTCATTGGGGATCATCTCTACTTTGAAACCGCGGCCATGATCATAACCCTGATCAAGTTTGGAAAGCTCCTAGAAACCCGTACCAAGCGCAAGACCGGCGGGGCGGTCAAAAAGCTTCTCAGCCTCAGGCCGGACACCGCAGTGGTGGTAGAAGACGAGCAGGAAAAAGAGGTATCCGCTGGACGGGTGGAAAAAGGATGGGTGCTTCGGGTGCGGCCGGGCCAGCGCATAGCCGTGGACGGAACTGTCGTGGAAGGCCGCTCTTCTGTGGATGAATCCATGCTCACTGGCGAATCAGTCCCGGTATCCAAAAAGCAGGGCGACTCTGTTGCCGGAGGCACAATCAATATTGACGGAACCTTTGATTTTGAAGCCACCCGTGTGGGACAGGAAACAGCTTTGGCCAGGATTATTAAAATGGTCCAGCAGGCCCAGGGCAGCAGACCGCCCATCCAGGCTCTGGCTGACCGGGTTGCGGCCGTGTTTGTTCCCGCTGTGATCGCAGTGGCAATTGTCACCTTTGGAATTTGGATGGCTCTGACAGCAGATTTTGTCCCGTCAATGATCCGGCTGGTGTCGGTTCTTGTAATTGCATGCCCATGCGCACTGGGCCTTGCCACGCCCACGGCTGTCATGGCGGGAACGGGCAGGGGTGCTGAAACCGGGGTTTTGTTTAAAAGCGGCACAGCCCTGGAAGCTGCAGAAAAACTCGATACAATTCTGCTCGATAAAACCGGAACCCTGACCGCGGGCAGGCCGGAAGTGGTGGATACAGCCGGCGAGCATTTCGGGGCAGAGCAGCTGCTTGCCATGGCAGCGGCAGTGGAGAAAGGATCCGAGCATCCCATAGGCAAAGCAATTGTGCGAAAAGCCCAAAGCATAGGGCTTTCACCTGAGCAGGCATCGGAATTTAAATCCTTTGGCGGCGACGGGGTCCAGGCACAGGTCAGCGGCCGGGTAGTTTTGGTGGGTAAAATTGACTGGTTTTCAGAGCAGAATCTTGATGTGTCGGCATTTTCAGAAACCGCCCGCACCTGGCAGAAACAGGGTCGTACGGTGGTAATGGTGGCAGCAGACAATAAGGCAGCAGGCATCATTGCCGTGGCCGACACCCTGAGGCCCGAGGCCAAAGAGGTGGTGGACCAGCTCCATGATTACGGCCTGAGCGTGATCATGCTCACGGGTGATAACTCTGCCACGGCCCGCGCCATAGCTCAAGAGCTGGGCATCGATGAGGTTCTGGCTGAAGTCCGCCCGGACCAGAAGGCCGACAAGGTCCGCTCCGTGCAGGCCCAGGGTTCCCGGGTGGGCATGGTGGGAGACGGTATCAATGACGCCCCGGCCCTGGCACAGGCCGATGTGGGCTTTGCAATTGGCGGGGGCACGGATGTGGCCATGGAGACCGGCGACGTGGTGCTGTCTTCAGGCAGTCTTCACGGAGTGATCCGGGCTCTTCACATAAGCCGAAAGACAATGGCCACGGTTCGGCAGAACCTGTTCTGGGCGTTTTGCTACAACGTGGTGCTCATCCCTGTGGCAGCAGGAGTTTTAAATCCGTTTGAAAGCATGCCAATGATGCTGCGCCAGCTCCATCCAATCCTGGCAGCTTTTGCCATGTCGCTTAGCAGCATTTCCGTTGTCACAAACAGTCTGCTTTTGTACAGGGCAAAGATCAGATAATAATGAATTTTGCCGAATTAGAGGACCTTTACAAAAAATACAACCACCGCAAATACGTGTCCCCGGATCCCCTGGAATGCCTGTATGCATATCAAAACACCGCAGACCGGGAGATTGCCGCCTTTGTGGCAGCCGCCCTGGCATACGGAAAAGTGGAGCAGATTGTAAAAAGCGTCCAGGCAGTCCTGGCGGTCATGGGCCAGTCTCCCAGCCAGTATCTGGAGCAGGCCAGGCATGCGGATTTTTATAATGATCTGGATGGATTTGTCCACCGGTTTGCAACAGGCAGGCACGTGGCCGCGCTTCTGGCAGGGTTAAAGGGCATGATCGGGCAATACGGTTCTTTGCAGCAAGCCTTTGGAAACGGCGCTTCTTTGGGCCATTCCACATACGTGCCGGAAGCCATATCTTTTGTCTCCCGCATGTCCCGCCACTGGCCGGAAGACCCCGGACACCTGGTGGCGCGGCCGGAAAAAGGCAGCGCGTGCAAGCGTCTGTTTTTGTTTCTGCGGTGGATGATCCGCTGTGATGAGGTGGATCCCGGAGGCTGGGATCAGATGTCTCCGGCAAAGCTGGTTGTCCCCGTTGATGTTCACATGTACCGGGCATGCTGCGGACTGGGTCTTACCTCCCGCCGGCAGGCCAACCTGAAAACAGCCCTGGAAATCACCGCAGGTTTTGCCCAAATTGTTCCGCATGATCCCGTGCGCTACGATTTTGTACTAACCCGCCCGGGGATCAGGGGGCCCTGGTAAAAAAAGCTGTCTTAACGGATTTTTAATTTGACCTGTTTTCAAAGTTCTGATAAAAATATTTGATTGCAAATTATGTGGGGATGTAGCTCAGATGGGAGAGCGCGGCGTTCGCAATGCCGAGGTCAGGGGTTCGATCCCCCTCATCTCCACCAATTTTTCAAAACCCTAAACTGAGCGTTTCAAATTTTTAAATATTTTGTTTCACATATAATTTAAAAGGTTTAAGCCATTTTTGCTTTAAAAATTTGAAACGCTCAGTTTAGGAAACCATTTCCGGTTGCCCTAAAAATGCCTTTCTGTAAAAATTCTTTTTTAGCTGCAGTAAGTGTGACAAGCCCATGTGCCCGGCATTGATCCGATTTTTTATCAATAAGCCCTGATGCCGGCAAACGGATCGCAAAGGATTAAAATATATGGCACGAACCGCGGAAGTTGAACGCAGCACCAGAGAAACCCGGATTTCAGCAAAAATCGAACTCGACGGCACAGGCGAGTATGACATTGATACCGGCATTGCTTTTTTTGACCACATGCTGACCCTGTTTGCGGTGCATGGATTTTTTGATTTGCGCATTCAGGCCAAAGGCGACATAGATGTGGATTTTCACCACACAATTGAAGATGTGGGCATCGTGCTTGGCGATGTGATCGGCCGTGCCCTTGAGGATAAAAAAGGCATAATCCGCTACGGGCTTGCAGAAACTCCCATGGATGAGGCCTTGTGCCGCGCAACCGTGGATCTTTCCGGCCGGCCTTTCCTTGTATATGACCTGCCGCGCGGCCTTGAGCCTGAAACAGGTTTTAGCCCGCGGCTGGCAAAGGAGTTTTTCCGGGCCCTTGTCAATGCTGTTGGCATGAACCTTCATATCCGGGTGCCTTATGGTGAAAACAACCATCACATCACGGAATCAATTTTTAAATCAGTGGGCCGCGCCATGGACCAGGCAACGGCTTTTGATCCCAGGATTTCCGGGGTTCAGTCGAGCAAGGGCACTCTATAGGCTTGATGACA
>JAABTZ010000305.1 GCA_011389605.1 Desulfobacteraceae bacterium | reverse complement strand
CAAAACAGGTCAATCTAAGTACCCGGGTATTGGTTCTGGCGAATCGTTCATATACCAGAGCTTTATTTTACATGCAATCAGTTTGATTTTCCAGTAGAATTTTGACGGCTTGGTGAAAAGTCTAAAATCGATGATCATCTTATTGAACAAAGATCAAATAGTCAAGAGTCTTCTTCCAGCCTCCTGATTAATTTTTGCCGGGGTTTGACAAAAGAGCGTAACCAGGATATTTTAATTTTTATGAATATTTGGCCTCCAGTAAACGGAAAGACTATTCTGCTTGGCGTTTCCGGCGGCATTGCAGCTTATAAAGGCGTAGAGTTAATGAGGCTGCTGCAGCGGGCAGGTGCTGATGTCCGCGTTGCCATGACCCGCAACGCAGCGGCTTTTATAGCCCCGCTGACATTTGAGGCAATCTCGGGCCGCCCGGTATACATGGACATGTTTGATACCAGGGCACCAGAACCCATGCAGCATATCTCCTGGGCCCGGGATTGCCATGCCGCGGTGATTGCACCGGCCACCGGCAATATAATAGGCAAACTGGCAAACGGAATTGCAGATGATGCCCTTACCACCCTGATGCTGGCCGTAACCGCGCCCAGGCTTATATGTCCTGCAATGAACACTCACATGTATGAAAACCTGGCTGTCCAGAGAAACATAGAGGTGCTTGAGTCAGACGGGTATATAATTGTTGAGCCTTCCGAGGGCGAGCTTGCCTGTAAGGCAACCGGTCCGGGCCGGCTGGCCGATCCTGCAAGCATCTTCGAGCATGTTGTCAATGTGTTTCTTCCAAAGGATTATTTTAACACAAAGGTTCTGGTAACAGCCGGGCCAACCCGGGAGCCCATGGATCCGGTCAGATTTGTCAGCAACCCTTCCTCGGGAAAGATGGGATATGCTCTTGCCCGTGCAGCCGCGGCAAGAGGTGCCAGCGTTGTGCTGGTCTCTGGTCCCGCAAATCTTGATGCGCCCATGGATGTTCGCCGGATATGCGTGCAGACTGCCGGGGAAATGGCAGAGGCTGTTTTTGCGGAGTCCAGGGATGCCGATGTTGTGATCAAGGCCGCAGCCGTATCCGACTACAAGCCTGTCGAGACCGCACCGCACAAGGTCAAAAAGGGCAATGAAGATCTTGTTGTTGTCTTTGACCGCACCATCGATATTCTTTTTCAGCTGGGAAAACAGAAAAAACCGGGCCAGATACTGGTTGGATTTGCCGCTGAAACCAGGGATCTGGAGCAAAACGCCGTTGATAAACTTTCTGCAAAAAATCTGGATTTAATTGCCGGAAACCTGGTAATCGGTGCTGAATCCGCATTTGGTGCCGAGGCAAGCCGGATCCGTTTGTTTTTCAAAAACGGCTCCACCGAGGAACTGCCCGTGATGGACAAGCAGGCGGCAGCACACGTACTGCTTGACAGGATTTCCGCCGTGCTGAAAAAAGGGCCCGGAAAATGACCTGCGGCCCGGTGCCTTATACAGAGCTTGTGGACGAGGTGCGCTGCTACCTGGCGTATCTTAAATCCATTGGCTGCACTCATATTCCGGCCGGCGAAAAGACATGCGGCATAATAGAGCAGTGGGGATTCACCGGGCAGCATCTGAAAGAAGATGATCCTGCCATTTCCTTTAAAGACAATCCCGGGTTGATTTCCAAGGATCTTCACAGCTGCCGGCGCTGCTCTCTGGCAGATGACCGCAAGGCGGTTGTCTGCGGTCATGGTCCTGTAAGTGCACGGTTAATGTTTATAGGAGGGTTTCCGGAGCAGGCCGATCAGCAAACAGGCATGCCCTATACCGGCGAGGCCGGGGAGCTGCTTGCCCGAATAATTGCGGCCATGGGCATGGACCGGCAATCAGTGTATATCTGCCATGCGGTCAAATGCCGGCCCTCTGACGGACGGCTGCCGGGCCGCTTTGAAGCCCTTGCCTGCAGGACCTGGCTTAAAAGACAGATTAATGTGGTTTCCCCGGAGCTGATTTGCACCCTTGGAGGTTTTGCCACCCAAAGTCTGCTGAAAACCGATGAACCAATTTCAAGGCTCCGGGGTCGTTTCCACGATTATAAAGGCATCCGTGTTATGCCGACCCATGAGCCGGCTTACCTTTTGGTTCATCCAGGGGCAAAAAGAGCAGTGTGGGAGGACATGAAGCAGGTGATGGCTTGCATAACTCATTAAATATGCATTGACATACCGATTCATTTGGTTTTATATAAAAAAATTGAGGTTGTATTATTGCGGGGGCTTTTGACCTCCGCTTTGTATTTTATGGGTGACGGCTTCGTAAAAAGTCCAATATCTGCGTTACGCGCGATTTTTCAGAATTTCACGTACGGCTAAGTACGCTGCATTCTTCAAAATCGCGCAAGCCTTGATCTTGAACTTTTTACTTTGCCGTCCGAAACCGACTTTTTACGAATGCATAAAAATTAATTGCTTTTAAAAATCTGAAACGCTCTGTTTAGGTTGAAAATCCCGGTCCGCCAATTGGCAACCATCTCAGTATCACAAGTGATTTCGGCACCGTCAATGGATCTGACTCCAACCGGGCCCATCAAGGAATTTGTAACCATAACAAGATCTGCATTAAGAAGACATTGCGGGGTCAGTTTTTGCCGGGCCTGGCAATAGCCATCTTTTTTGAGCCTTTTTATGACGACATCCTCCATAACCCCGTCAAGCACATGAGCCGACACGGGCCGGATAACCGTTTTGCCCTGCAGCACAAGCAGGTTGGCAGTATTGGTCTCTGACACACTTCCGTCCGGATTGCAGATAATAGCCTCGTCTGCGCCCTGATTGCGGGCCCATTTTCCTGCCATAAAATAATAAAGATAGTTCAAGGTCTTGTGCCCGGCAAGGGGGCTTTGCCGCGGATGCGGGTAAACAACAAGGTCTATGGCAGGTTTTTGGACCTGGCTGAGCCGGTGGGTGTATGGGGCGGCTGAAACCATCAAATGGGCAACAGGCTCTGTATTGCCATGGGGCTGTTTTGCCGCGGCCAGCAGCTTGACTCTGCAGATTTCATCTTTCAGGGCGTTTGCTTCAAGGACCTGGTCGATGATCACCGCCCAGCTCAAATCCGGCACAGGGGATGCAAAAAGACTCTTCCAGGCTATGAAAAATCTCTTCAAATGAGCTTCTAAAAGGTGAGCACGTCCCTTTTCAACCCTTATGGTTTCAAAAAAACCATGCCCGTATTCAACCCCGGGGTCGGTTATAGGCACACAGGCCGAAGACCGTGGTACTATCATACCGTTTAGCCATATTCTCGGCTCTGAAAAATTCCGGCTGCCGGTGTTTTCAAAAACACTCATGACCGAACGACCCTTGTGAAGGGTTTCTTCGTATTCGGCTTCCGGCCGGGAATCATAAACCACACCTCCGCCCACGGAAAAAAACATCCGGTTGTTTCGGATAACAGCGGTCCTGATGGCAATGGATAGATCCATGCTGTTGTCAAATCCCACATATCCTATGGAACCCGTATATACGTGACGGCAGCATGGCTCAAGCTCATCGATGATTTCCATGGCCCGAATCCGGGGACAGCCGGTTACAGACCCCCCGGGAAAGGCTGCCCTAATCAGGTCGACACTGTCTTTTCCAGCTGCCAGCCGGCCCCTGACAACCGATACCAGGTGAAACACATTGTGATATGCCTCCAGGCGCCTGTGTTCTGCAACTTTTACCGTTCCTGCCGCGCAAACCCTTCCCAGGTCGTTTCGCATCAGATCCACTATCATTGATAATTCCGCATCATCTTTGGGGCTGGATTGAAGCTCTTCTGCCATGGCCTGATCCTGCAAAACATTTTCCCCCCTTGGCCTGGTTCCCTTGATGGGACGGGATTCCACCTCCGGGCCTTTTTGCAGGAGGAAGCGTTCAGGAGATGTGGACACAATAAAGTGACCGCCGGCATTGATATAGGCATAAAAGGCCGCCGGTGCAGCAGAAAACAGCCGGGAAAACATTGCGTAAGGGCTTCCGGAAAAGTCGGTTTCAAACCGCTGGGAAAAATTTACCTGGTAGATATCGCCTGAGACAATATAATCTTTGACCTTTTCCACGGCCTGCATATAGGTGGTTTTGGAAAAAGGAGAATAAAACCCTGAAGTTCCGCCTGAAAATCGTAAATCACTATCAGCAGGCGGCTCATTGAGATGATCGTAAAACCATTTGCGCGCCTGATCTGTATCCGGAAAGCCGCCTTTTTTTTGTTCCGGCAGGCACAAGCGGGTCTGCTTTTCCTGCCTGTCGTGAATCAAAACAACGGAAGGCGCATACAGGCAGATCTCCGGCAACCCCATGTCATTTACAGCGGTTTTGGGCACATCCTCTATGCTGTTTTTAAGGTCATAGGAAAAATAACCAAATAGCCCGGCGCAGGTGGGCAAATCGGGGAAGTGTTTTTGCAGGGCACACACACGCAAAAGCACCCGCAG
>JAABTZ010000304.1 GCA_011389605.1 Desulfobacteraceae bacterium | reverse complement strand
CACCATGCCCTCCACGCCGTGCTGACAGGCGAGAAAGACGGCTATTATTCGGATTTCGGCCGTATTTCAGACATAGCCCGGGCCCTGACCCGGGGGTTTGTCTATGACGGCAGGTTTTCAAAATTCCGCAGGCGTTATCACGGCCGGCCCGTGCACAGTCTTTGCGGGCATCGCTTTCTGGGATATCTGCAGAATCATGACCAGGTAGGCAACCGGGCCCTTGGCGAGCGCTTAAACCACCTGGTCAGCCAGGACCGCCTCAAAACCGGCACGGCCCTGATGCTGCTTTCCCCGTTTGTGCCCATGCTGTTTCAGGGCGAGGAATGGGCTGCCTCCTCACCTTTTCTTTATTTCACAGACCACCAGGACCCTGAGCTTGGCGAAGCTGTGAGAAAAGGCCGGTGCAGGGAATTTGCACCCTTTGGATGGGACCCGGACAAAATTCCCGACCCCCAGGCCCATGATACCTTTGCCCGCAGTGTGCTAAACTGGGACGAAAAACAAAAACAGCCCCATGCCGGTATTCTTAAATGGTACAAGCAGCTCATCGCCCTGCGCCAAAAACTGCCCGAGGCACCAGACGGCCGCATAGACATTATAAAGGCATGGGCCGACGAGACCGCAAAATGGCTGGTCATGGCCCGGGGAAAACTGGTGGTGGCCTGCAACCTGGCCGATCAAACACAGCTTGTCCCGGTTTCCGGGGCAGACTGCATGGACATAAAGCTTTGTTCCGCACAGGATCTGGAAATAAACACTGCCGGCATTAAACTGCCGGCTGACTCTGTTGCAGTGCTTTATCAGAACCCGGCCATAGAGGAAACAGAATGATAAAAATCCGGTCAAGCGGCATTCTGCTGCCCGTCCAAAGCCTTGCCTCTAAATTCGGTATCGGCGATTTGGGCCCTGCGGCCCGGGAATTTGCCCAATTTCTACACGCAGCAGGCCAGCACGTATGGCAGATCCTGCCCGTGACCCCGACAGAGGCCCAACACGGACATTCCCCGTATCACAGCCCATCGGCCTTTGCCTTTAACCCGCTTCTCATCAGCCCGGAGCAGATGGCCGAACACGGGTTTATCAGCAAAGCCGACCTGGACCAGCTCCCGGAGATCGCTGCATCCCCGGGAAAAATCGCCTATGGTGCGGCCTGGGAAGTCAAAAAGGATCTTTTGGCCAGGGCCTTTGAACTCCACCGCAAAGACCCGGATTTTGAGGCCTTCTGCCAGCAGCACGCACACTGGCTAAACGACTATGCCATGTTTTCCGTGCTTACCCGACAATACCGGAACCGGTTCTGGCACCAGTGGCCCCCGGGCCTGGTCCGCCGGGAGCCCGGCACCCTGGCGGCCGCAGCCAGGCAGCTGGCCGAACCCATTTCCTGGACCTGCTTTCTCCAGTATCTGTTTTACCGGCAGTGGACGGATCTCCGGGAGTTTTGCACCCGCCACAATGTCGGGATCATGGGAGACATGCCCATTTACGTGCCCCTGCATTCCGCAGACGTCTGGTGCCGGACTGAACTTTTCAAGCTGGACCCGGAGTTTCAGCCCGTTGTGGTCTCGGGTGTGCCCCCGGATTATTTCAGCGACACCGGCCAGCTCTGGGGCCATCCGGTCTATGACTGGCAGATCCATGAAAAACAGGGCTTTGACTGGTGGATTTCCCGCATCGGACACCACCTGGATCTATTTGACATCCTGCGCATTGATCATTTCCGGGGCCTGGTGGCCGCCTGGGAGGTGCCCGCAGCCGATACCACCGCCTTAAACGGCAAATGGCATCCGGTCCCGGTCCACTCCTTTTTCCGGGCCCTTCACCAGCGCTTTTCCTGCCTGCCCCTGGTGGCCGAGGACCTGGGCAATATCACCGCAGACGTGCGCGAAGTCATGGCCCAATACGATCTGCCCGGCATGCGCGTGCTCGTATTCGGGTTCAACGACGATCCCTCCGGCAACCCCAACGCCCCCCACAACGTGGATCCGGCCGGCCTGGTCTACACCGGCACCCATGACACCAACACCGCAGCGGGCTGGTTTGAAAACGAAGCCACGGAAATTGCCCAAAAACGCGCTTCCGCCTATTTTGGCGCAAATCTCACCCCCGCCACCTTTGCCCGCATGCTGGTGCGCGCAGCCATGATGTCGCCTGCCCGCCTCTGCATTCTCCCGATCCAGGACATCCTCGCCCTGGGACAGGAGGCCCGCATCAATCACCCGGCCACACAAAAAAACAACTGGCTCTGGCGCCTCACCCCAAACCAGCTCACCGCCGAAGAGGCCTCCCGCCAGCTCAACCTCACCAGAATTTACGGCCGCTATTGACCATCCAATTCCTTGGTTTTAAAACATATCCCATTTGCCCTTGGCATTCCCGCCCGGGTCAGGTGTATATAAATCAATTCACCCTGCTTTTTCCAAAAGCCATATAATGCATTGCACACCACACCCGAAAAAAGCGGAAACGCAGTCAAAAACACAGTCACCCGATGCCCGCACCAGACTTGAACCCAAAATCACCAGTGAGGCCCACATAACCCGGAACAACAAAAACAAACATCCTTTACTTCAGCCGGATATTGCAGAACTACGAAACGTACAAGTCTCACGTGGGTTACGAAGTGTATATTGCAAAAAAGTTGGAACAGAAGGGCGAACCACACAATCGAGGCGGATGCAAAGGGGTGTGCGGCTTAGTCGTAATGTACTGAATATAAATATTTTTTTCTTTACACATACCTTCATTCCCCATTGCACCGCTCATTGTGAACGTTCGGCACAAAAGATTTGACTTTTTATGCATAGATTGTTAATTTTATGCATAAAAGAAAAGGAGGGCAAATATGAGAACAACACTTGATATACCTGATAATTTGATGAAGGAAGCCATGAAAGCAACTCACATCAAAACAAAAACAAAGGTCATTATCACGGCTTTGGAACAATTAATTCGAAGAGCGCAATTATCCGAAATCAAAGAATTTAAAGGAAAAATAAATTTAGATATCGACTTAGAAACAATTCGAGGGCGTAAATGTCGGTTCTAGTCGATACGTCAATATGGATAGACTATTTTAGAGGTGGAAATGATTCTGCACAGATGGATTTTTTAATTGATGAAAACCTTCTTGTAACCAATGATCTTATCCTGACAGAATTAATACCGTTCCTGAAAGTCAAGAATGAAACGAAAATTATTGATTTATTACATAATATCAACAAATTAGAGATTTCTATAAATTGGAATGAAATTATAGATTATCAATATAAATGTTTAAAAAATGGACTGAATGGTGTTGGAATTCCTGATTTAATAATAGCTCAAAACGCAAAGCAAAATGGATGTAATATCTATACATTAGACAATCATTTCAATTTAATGAAAGATATTATTTCACTACAGATTCAAATATAAATCGAATAATGCCGAACCAGTCAGCCCAGGTGACAGCAAGGGCCGACGGCGTTTTGGCAGGCTGTGGAGGATTGAACTTCAAACAACTTTAAACAAATCAGTGGAAGCCCTGGCTGCTCCTGGCTTCCAACGTTGCCTTGACATTCTGGCAAATTGATGTATAATCAAGGTGTATACATTAAATGAGGAGCAAAAAATGATAAGAACTCAAATATATTTAACAGAGCGACAACGTAACGAATTGGCTACTATAGCTAAATCATTTGGAAAAAAGCAGAGTGAACTAATTCGGGAGGCCGTCGACAGCCTAATCGAACAAGCCGGTAAAAGCCATAGAGAAATGGTGCTTCGTGAGTCTGCCGGAATTTGGAAGAATCGAACGGATCTTCCTGATTTTGAATCAATTCGTTCCGAATGGGACCGGGGATAATAATGGAGAAGCCGATTCTATTAGACACCGATGTTCTTGTTGATTTTTTTAGGGGATTAGACAAAGCAGTTGCTTTCATTAATAAATATAATGATCGTATAATTTTGTCATCAATTGTGGTTGCAGAGTTGTATGCTGGTGTCAAAGGAGATGCGGAACAAAATGCTTTGCAGAACTTTATATCCCTGTTTCGTGTTGTCCCGATAGATGCCGCTATCGGAAAAGCCGGGGGGCTTTATAGACGAGATTATGGCAAGTCACATGGCGTTAGTCTTGCAGATGCTATATTGGCTGCAACCGCTGAATCCGAAAATGCTGAATTAAAGACACTCAATACCAAACATTATCCTATGTTTAAAAACCTCAACCCTGCCTATAAAAAGTAAAAGGCCTACCAGTCAGCCCAGGTGACAGCCAGGGCCGACGGCGTTTTGGCAGGCTGCGGAGGATTGAACTTCAAACAACTTTAACCAAGTTAGTGGAAGCCCTGGCTGCTCCTAGTTTCCAACATTGTATACTATGGTCTTGAAGATTTAAACCGTGATGGCCTCGTAAAAAGTCGGTTTTCAGATGGCGCCGTAAAAAGTTCAAGATCAAGGCTTGCGCGATTTCGAAGAA
>JAABTZ010000303.1 GCA_011389605.1 Desulfobacteraceae bacterium | reverse complement strand
AGGCCGCTATCTGCCGATATACCAAAAAATCTGGCCAGCGTCGGATGCCGCAAATCACAGTCCACCATCATGGCATTATTTTCCATTCCCCTGGAAAGGGCTATGCCAAGATTTGCACAGACAAATCCCTTGCCTTCATGAGGAACAGTACTGGTCACCAGAAATGTTTTTGCCTGAGTGCCGGAGGACGGATTCATTATCGAGGACCTAAGCCGTCTGAAGCTTTCAAAAAAAATCGAGTTGGGGGCTGTTGACAACTGCAGCCTGCGCTCCCAGCGCTCCTTTGAAGGTCCGGAATCAGCATCAAAAGCCGCCCGGGGGTCACTTTTGCCAGTTTTCTGGTTTTTTTCCGTCTGACGGCGGGGCCGAGCAGATTTTGCATCCGGAGCCGGGGTGCCTTTGGGGTAAGAAGATTTTTCCAAAGCCTTTGAGAATTTACCCATATAAAAAATTCCTTTAAAATAATATGGAAATAAAGATTTTAAAAATTTGAAACGCTCAGTTCAGGTCACACTATGATTTCTCCCTGCTGCCAGAAATAAACCGCAGCTGCTGCCAGGGCAGCCAGCCACAAAAAAAGAAACGCTGACAAGGCTGTATTTCTGATTCTTGTACTCTTTTTCTCTGTTTCGGTGACAATCAGCGGCAGGGCACACGTCACAGGAAGCTTCAAATAGTTTTCAATATCTTCGGCTTGCTTAAAAGATGTATTCATAAAGTCGAGCCCCAAAACCGTGCCCACGCCAGCTGCAAGACCCACGAAAAGGGATGCCATCAAAATTTTCAAAAATGTTCCTTTGGCAGGGGTTTTGGGAAGATATGCCTGATCCACGATTTTAAACTGGCTTCCTTTCTGGCTTATTTCCAGGGTTTCGGCCGCTTCGGCGGAAAAACTCTGGGAAAGCAGTTGATCATGGTACTGCTTAAGCTCTTCATAATCCCTTGTCAGTGAAGCCCATTCCGCCTCCCTGACAGGGGCTGCCTCAACCCATTTCTGATAATTGCGGATCTGCTCAAGAATGTTGTTGCTTTCCTTTCGCAGAGTCTTGAGATTGACATCAATTTCTCTTATCTGGGCTTTGAGCTCTGCAATTCTGCTGTCTTCACGGCTTAAAGTCTCCGGGCCCATATCCTGATCCGATGCCGGGGCATCGTCTGAATCCCGGGGCCGGGCGGACTCAATTTCTGTTTCAATCCTGCGGATGCGATGCTCCTGACGTTTTACCTCCGGGTGCTGAGGTGTATACCTGGAAAGAAGATCCTGGAGCCGGCTGCGGGCAGAGGAAAGCTCTTGAGCCAAAGAGCCGGGCTGCTCTCCTTCATATGCAGCAGTCCCTGCCGCAGCGGCGTCCTCCTGCATATTACGGCGGACCTCCAGCTGTTCAGACATGAGAAGACGGGTCTGCTCGAGATTGTAAATATTGGTCTGAAGTGCCTGAAATTGCTCCTGGAGAGCATTTAAGCGTGTCATGTTGGATGCTCTTTGATCCGGCATTTCATTGTAATATTTCAGCTTATAGTCCTTCATCTCCGCTTCTTTTTTATCTAGTCTGGCTTTTGCCATTTGCAGCTCATCTTTTATATAATCAGATGTCTCCCTGGCGCGTTCTTCCCTGACCCGCAGATTTTCCTCGATAAATTTCAAGGCAAGCCAGTCGGTTACCTGCATTACACGCGAGGGGTTTCCGCCCTGAAATGAAACCGAAAAAACATTTCCCCTGTCGCGTTCCATGGTAACAGAGATATTGTCGCGTGCTTTTGCAATAAGGTCTTCCACGGCTACATTGCTCTGGGGGTTCTGATACAGGCCGTATTTTCTGATAAGATTTTCAAGGTTTGCCCTGCTTAGAACCTGCTGGGAAACGGTGTTGACCATTTCCCGCATCTGTCTTTCCTCGTCGGGCGAGAACCTGGAAGGATTTATCCGCTGCTCCTGATAGATTATTGATGCACTGGATTCATAAACTTTGGGAGTGGCAAGATACATTAAAAGCCCGGCTGAAACCGCAAGCAGGACAAAGGCTGCAATCAGCCTGCGGCGGCTTAAAATCAAGTTCAGGTATTTTTTTGCTGTATCGATCTGAGGCTGTTGTTTTTCCATAAAATTCTCTTTTTCTGCTGATTTTAATCTACCACTTGAAAAGATCTTTTTCCGCGGAAATCCCTGCGAAAAACCTGTGGTCCTTGTAGTTGTCCGCCTCGATATCTGCGTCCTGGTTTACAAAAATATATCTGACAAAGACTTCATACCATCTTGCAAAAGCCCATGACAGCTCCCCTGAAGCCTCAAAATACTGCTCGTCTACTTCCGGGTCACGCTCCAGGTAAGTATCTTCCCGGTATAGAAAATCAAGGCTTGCCTCAATACTGCGCGTCAGGGGGCAGGCAAAGCCTGTTGCTATGCTCCAGTAACGCGAAAGCCCAAGTTCATCATCGGTACCGGAAAAGGACCTGACATCCAGGCCGCTTACAGCCAGAAACGACCAGGAAGCCCTTGCCCATCGCTTATCAATAGAAGCGCGCAGATAGAATACATCCGTGTTGGAAAAATTCTCCCGCTCAACCAATGATGCGCCCAACTCCAACCCCAGGTCCAGGGAGGGCGAATAACGGTGCTCCAGACCGGTTGCACCGATATATGCACTGTAATCGTCAAGGCCTTCATCGTAGTCTGTCTGCCAGTATCCGAAATGACCAAACACTTTGGTAAAAGGTGTAATGCTGTAATACAGATAAACATCGCCCATGTTTGAAGTCAGATCGTCTGATTCAAGGGCGGCCGGGGGCTCATCGAAATCCCCCCTTACAAACCTGTATTCCACTCTGGCATCCCACTTATGGTTGAAGCGATGGCTGAGCACGGCAAAGGGGGAATGCCGTACATAGTCTGAGTAAGTCTCATCCCGGTTTTCCAGTATATGATTATCGTAGCCGATTTCCAAAACTCTTTGCTGTCCATAAGTATAACCAGCCTGGCCGGAGAAGCTGTTTGACCAGAATCTGCGGCGCCCGCGCCTGTCTGAAAGGCTTATCCCGTCTTCACCTGTATCATAATCCTCATAGGGATCCTCGGCCCTGACGAATCTATCTGAGAAATTAAGATTTAAATTCCGCGAGAGCTGTAATTCGTATTCCCCGTAAGCATAATGATCAACGCGGGTATCGTGTGTCATGGAGCTGTAAACAATTCCCGGGGTATAACGCACAGAAAGTCTGCTGCGCCTTGCAACCCGGGAATAATCAAATATCGGGGAAACCGTGGATGTCCATTCAGACTCCTCATTATCAGGGTCCCGGTAAACATTGGAATCATAGCCCTGCTCAAAAGAGATGCCGCCGCGCAGAATGCTTTGTGCATAAGCTGGCGGGGCAAACAGCCATATAGAATACATAACAAATAACGCCAATAAAGCTTTACTTCTTATAATCGTGGAAACCACCGGCAGCCCCCTTTTCTTTTAAGGTACAATAACAGTATCCCCGGGTTGGAGCACGAGGTTTTTAGCCTTTGCATCCCCACCCAAAAATTTGTCATAATTAAAATAGGATATCTGCTCAGGCTTATCAGGGCCGCTGACAATCATGATGCGGTCTTTCTTGGCCCATTCAAGAAATCCCCCTGCCTGGGCTATGGCCTGGATTACAGTAACCGGTCGGCTAATGGGATACTCTCCCGGATCCTCCACCTGCCCAAGCACATAATAGGCCTTGCTCCGGCTTTCTGACAATACAACCGTGACGTTGGGATCTTCAAGGAATTGTTTTAGCTTTTCGGTGATCATTTCAGCAAGTGCCGCCGGCGTGAGCCCGGCTGCCGCCACATCTCCGGCCAGTGGGAGAGAAATTCTTCCGTCAATCCTTACAAACACTGTCTGAGAGATTTCAGGCTCCCCATAGACCATTACATCCAGGACATCTCCTGGCCCCAGGGTGTATTGTTCGGAAGAAGCCGGTAACTGCTCTTGAGCAGAAATCATCTGCACGCTGAAGAGAAAAAAAACCAGCAAAAGGAAAAAAGATTTTGGCCTATACAATAAAGATCCCATATTCCCTGTCCTTTCTATGATATTAAGGTACTGAAGAGTTATTACTGATGGCACAGTAAAAAGTCTGATTTCAGATGGGTCCGTAAAAAGTTCAAGATCAAGATCAAGGCTTGTGCAATTTCAAAGAATGCAGCGTACTTAGCCGTACGTGAAATTCTTCAGAAATTGCGCGTAACGCAGATATTGAACTTATTACGGTGCCGTCTTTACTTAAAAAGATTAAGCCGTTTGTATAGTTCTGTCAAAAAGATCCTTCCGGATTCTTAGTCTCCCTTGTAGCTTTGGCCCTGCCCTTTGAGACTGCCGCAGGAGGCAGGCGACCTTGCATGACTGATCAATCCAGCAGGCCTCCTAATTGGTTTGAAATAAATTCCACAAACAGGCGGCCCCGTTGGGCGATAAGATCAAGCCCCATGCGCTGAGG
>JAABTZ010000302.1 GCA_011389605.1 Desulfobacteraceae bacterium | reverse complement strand
ATCAAAAACTCGACGGCCAGGCTGAATATACGGAGGCCCTTGTAAAGCAGGTCCGGGAGCTTACGTCCCGGGTGGAAATAGTGGAAAAAGAACTCCAGGCATCTTCGCGGCAAATCGCCGATGCCCTCAAAGAGGTCCGGACGGATGCAAGGACTGTGGTAAAGGAGCAGAAGCCTGAGGCTGAGCCTGAGCCTGAGCCTGAGGCGCCGACGAAGAAACATTATACAATTCAGCAGAAAGATACGCTGTATTCCATTGCGCGCAAAAATAATATCAAGCTTGAAACTCTGCTGAAACTAAACGGGCTGAGAGAAGATTCTGTTATTCATCCGGGAGACAAGCTGCAGGTTTCGCAATGAGGCAAAAAACTTTTCCCGGGAGCCTGGTGGTTAAAAAAGCCGCCATGCATGCTGTTCCGGAAGACCGGCCTGGTATATTTTGTTCACTGTTTCCGTGACATTGTAAGATACAAAACGAACCTCGAGCTCAAAGGCCTGATTGTCAAAAATTACATATTTTGCATGGTTATTGCCGTCCCTGGGCTGGCCCGCGCTGCCGACATTTACAATGTGGCGGCTTTCGGTATCGAGCTGGATTGTTTCGCGTTTAAGAGGCCTTCTGGAAAGCTCTTTGCCGTCATGGCTTACAAGCAGGAGTTCATGGGTGTGGCCAACAAAGCATACAGGCTCTGAAGCACTAATAAGAGCTTTGATCAACTTGTCTTTTTCCACCTCAAAAAGATAGGTTATGGGCGAATCAGGGGGAAAGCCATGAACAAACCGGAAGTTGTGTTCTGTATGAAAAAGGTCCATGCCCCTGATCTGCTCAAGAGAGGTTTCAGAAAGAAATGACAATGTTTTTTCCAGGGAAAGGCGGGCAATTGGATTGAAGCGGTTCAGAAATTCGGGCTGTTTGACAGCAAGTTCATGGTTTCCAAGGACGGACAGAATCCCGCGTTCGCGTACTATCTGCAATACAGCTTCGGGCTCGGGCCCGTAGCCTATGTTGTCGCCTAAGCAATAGATGGTTGAAAGGCCGCAGTTTTCAATGTCCCTGAGTACTTCCCGGAAAGCGGCGGCGTTGCCGTGAATATCTGAAATGACAGCAAATCTCATGAGCCTTTTTACCTGTTTACGTAAACGTAAATTGTCGAAAGCACATTAGCAATTTTGCCGGTACCTTGTAAACGATTATCTTCCCGAAATGTCTGTTCGGATACAGGGACTCTGCCCTTTCTATTCCCGCCCCGGTTCCGTGTCAAACTGAAATAAGAAACAATCCATTCCAGAAATCTCTTTTATTATTCCAATTGTCCTTAAATTAACGATAATAGTTCAGCCTGAAAAAAAAATCTTGACTTATAGAATAAAATATTAAATAAATGTAATTGCTATTTTTACTCATTTGAATATCTGTTTTATCTATAAGCATCAAGGCTTTAAGAGATAAAGATAAATGGCTGCAAATACAGAAGAATGTAATGCGGATAGACTTTTTACGAAGCCGTCAGCCCTGACAAACCTGTAAAAAGTCGCTTTTAGACGGCGGTGCAATGGCCTGTAACCATAAAAAAAAAGGAGGTCTACAATGACCAGGAAAAAAAAGTTGCTAAAATCCTTTATTGCACTTGTGCTCATGATTGTTTTATCCGGTGCATGGCAACCTGCCGGGGCCCAGGAGAAAATCGACATTAATACGGCCACCATGGATCAGTTGACCGAACTCAAGGGTATCGGACCTGCCATCGCAAAGCGGATTGTGGATTACAGGGATGAAAACGGGGCATTTACCAGCGTGGAGCAGTTAATGGAAGTCAGGGGTATAGGACCTAAAACTCTGGAGGCGATCGCGGCAAGCGTTGATGTCTCGCCGTCGTCAGGCTGAATTTTGAAAAAGCGATCCATAGGGTGGATCGCTTTGTTATAACTTTGCGCTGCCGCAAAAAAATCCCGGGAAGGTTTTTTCCCGGGATTTTTTATTTGAATTGTTTTGAAGTTGACTCCGGTGCCAACTGTTCCGCCTATGATTCAAGAAAAGGATGATGGCCGGTGCATGAAACCCCGCTGGCCAGGACTACCTGGATGCGATCAAGTGTCTTGCAGCCATCCGAGCAGTCCGGCAGGTCTTTTTTGTGTCTGCATTCCCTGCATGGGCTTTTTGCAAGGTGTCCGATTTCAAAATCGAATCTGTCACGAATGATAATCATTTACTTTTTCCCTGAATCCCGAAATTGTACGCCAACTGTATTAAACATTTTATAAAAATAACACGCGACCATTTTGCTATCAAGGAAAAACCGGGCTGAATCGTTTAATAATCTCCACCTTTACCGGCAATTTGCGAGCCCGTCAAAAGAAGCTTGACACCTTTTGCCTACCTGATCCATTATATTCGATTTAATTCTCGCTTAAACTGAGCGTTTAAAATTTTTATCTGAACTTTTTACGAAGCCGTCAACCTTGTGTATTCATAGAATCAGGAGATAAACAACCATGAACCTTACAGCGTCTCTTTCACGCGGAAGCTTTCTGCGGCTGTTTCTGGTAAACCTGTTTTTCGGCATCCTTGCCTCGGCAGCAGCCTGGTATGGGTCGCAAACTTTTTTTTCACCCGTTGCCTTTGCCGATCTCATGGAGCTGGCCATTAATAATCCGGAAACGCAGCCCTGGGCCCGGTCAAACGCACCTGTATTTGAATTGATTCAATCATGGTTTTATCCGGGCCTTGCAGTATTTGTGCTTTTTTTAACCCTGATTCAGTGGCTTGTGCTAAGGGGGGGATTTAAGCGTGCAGTCCGCAAATCCGGAGTTCCTGATTCACCTGGTAAAAACAGAAAAGAGCCTGCCGGAAAGGATGAAAAGCAAAAGGAGGCAAAAAAGGACGTGGCTTTCTCGCAGCAGGAGCTCAAAGAGCATTATGAACGCTATTATTTGCAGCTTATCTCGGTGCTGCAGCGCAACGGCCGGCTTCTTGACTTTTTTCATGAAGATTTAAGCTCTTATGAAGATGCTCAGATCGGAGCTGCTGTGCGCAGCATTCATGAAAACTGCAGCCGGTCCATGGAAAAAGCAATTGCACCCGCAAGCGTAATTGACAGGCCCGAGGGGCAGCAAATCACTGTGCCTGCCGACTTTGATTCTTCGGCAATCAAGCTAACTGGAAATGTGACCGGAGAGCCCCCGTTTACCGGAGTGATTCGCCACAGGGGATGGCGGGCCGGAAGGGTTGAACTTCCCGTGCTGTCTGCCAGCGGGGATTCAAGGGTCATTGCACCGGCGGAAGTGGAAATTCAATAACAACTTTATGATCAGGAATCTGCAGGAGTCTGTAATTGGAGCAGCCAGTATATATTATCGGCATTGATCTGGGAACTACCAACAGTGTTGTTGCCTATACCGAAGCCGCACCTCAAAAAGGTCAGGACTGTGAAATCAGAGTTCTTGATATTGCCCAGGTAACGGCCCCCCATACAATTGAAAAGCAGAACAGTCTGCCGTCTTTTATTTACGTGCCTGGTCGGGCGGAAGCAGGCGGCGGTGCCTTTGGCCTTCCATGGGATACGGAAAATCGAATGGTTATAGGCGAATATGCAAGAAATCGTGCGGCAGAGGTGCCTCAGAGGGTGATTTCATCATCAAAATCCTGGCTGTGCAACACATCCGTTGATCGCAACGAACCGATTCTGCCATGGGATGCACCCGAAGATGTGGAAAGAATTTCTCCTGTTGCTGCTTCTTCGGCGCTTCTGGCCTATCTTCGTCAGGCCTGGAATCATGAGATTGCAGGAACAAATCAGGCCTTGTGCATGGAGAACCAGGAGATTTATCTGACCGTGCCGGCTTCTTTTGATGCGGTTGCAAGACAGTTGACCGTTGATGCGGCCCAGCAGGCTGGCTTGCCCCGGATCACCCTGCTGGAAGAACCCCAGGCGGCATTTTATTCATGGATAAACATGAGCAAAGAGGCCTGGCGCAGGGCTGTAAAAAAAGGTGAACTGGTGCTCATCTGCGATGTCGGCGGCGGCACCACGGATTTCAGCCTTATTGAAGTGGCCGAGGAACAAGGGGAACTTGTCCTGGAGCGTATCGCCGTGGGTGAGCATCTTCTGGTGGGAGGCGACAACATGGATCTGGCCCTGGCTTATCATGTTGCTTCAAAAATGGCTGAATCCGGGACCCGTCTTGATTCCTGGCAAATGCGCGGTCTCGTGCATGCCTGCCGCAATGCCAAGGAAGGCGCCCTTACCGGCGCCGATCAGCGGGAAACATGGCCGGTGACCATACTGGGCCGGGGCAGCAGCCTTATCGCCAGCACTTTAAAGATGGAGCTGCCAGGCGAAGATATAGGCCAGGTGGTTATAGAGGGGTTTTTCCCCCAATGCGAAGTTGATGAAAAGCCCCGGTCCCGTCGCAGGGCAGGATTGCGGGAAGCCGGTCTTGTCTATGCATCTGATCCTGCTGTAACCCGTCACCTTGCGACCTTTCTAACAGGCCAGGGCCGAAACGGCGGTTTGTCTGCGGCTGTTCCTGAT
>JAABTZ010000031.1 GCA_011389605.1 Desulfobacteraceae bacterium | reverse complement strand
GCTTCTGCCACCGGGAAAACAGTCTGGAGCAAAAAGACGGAAAAACATACCATCAGAGCTAAAAACAGGCTTTTCTTTTGAAACATTTCAATATCTCCTTTTGATTAGGTTGATTCAAATGTTCATAACTGCAGCCGTTTTTCTGTTACAAAAACAATGTTATTATTTTAGATCAAAGATACAAATCGGTCAACCCATATTTTCAAGAGGGTAAGGAATCCGGTCCGGCAAGACTTTGTATTCCCCGTGCAGACACAGTTTGTTTATTCCATAAGAATCTTTGTTGCTTTTCATCTGATCCAAGGTATATTCTTTTCATGGTTTAAAAAACTCACCTTACAAAATTGTAAAATGAATTTACAATTTTGTTATCCACGCCTGTAATCTTAAAAATTTAAAAATTTTTAACTATCTGATTTTATATTTATAATTAAACTATATAAAATATGGCACGTAAGTTGCTTCTAAGATGCAAAATGGAGGAATGGGTTGTGACAGTATCGACTATAAAAAATCAGGCACCGGATCCGGCAGGGGTTTTAAAACAGGCCCGGGAGCAATTGTTTGCATCCGCATGGCAATGGGAGCCCCCGGAGCTGATAAGAGCGCATGCCGAGCTCTTTGATGCTTATTTCCGGCAGTGTTTTGCCGCAAGCCGTGTGGGGCCTGAGCTTGGGATTAACCGCAACCCTTATGCGGTAATTGCCCTGGGGGGCTATGGCCGGGCTGAGCAGTGTGTCTTTTCAGATGTGGACCTGCTGCTGCTTTTTGAAAAAAAGGTGCCCAAAGAGTCTGAAGAGCTTGTTCGCGAATATGTATATCCTTTGTGGGACCTGGGGCTGGATGTGGGCTATGCCATACGCTCTGTGCGTGAGTGCGTGAAAATGGCCAAGGAGGATCTTGAAGTGCTCACAGCGGTTCTTGACGCCCGTTTTCTGTGCGGAATCTCATCGGTGTATGCCGATATGACATCCCAGGTTCGCGACCGGATTCTTTCCCGGGCGCCTCACAAAATAGTCAGGGCCCTTGTGGACCGGAATCTGCAGCGCCATGATCACTACGGTGACTCCACCTTCTTGCTGGAGCCCAATCTAAAGGATGGTGCCGGGGGCCTTAGGGATTATCACACCATGCGCTGGGTGGGCCGGATCAAGTTTGATCTTAAGGAATTGCGGGATCTGGAGTACCAGGGTGTGCTTTCCAGTGACGAGTATGAAAATTTGTCCGACGCCCTTTCCTTTATCTGGAAGGTGCGAAACAGGCTTCATTATTTTACCGGCCGCAAGTGCGACCAGCTTTATTTCAACTATCAGGTCAGGCTGGCAGAGGAAATGGGGCTGAAAGAAGAGCAGGGCCAGCTTCCTGTAGAGCGCCTGATGAGTGAACTGCATTCAAAAATGGGTTATGTCAAAAAACAGCTGCTGCTGTTTTTATTTGAGATGGGGTTTGAAAAGCCTTCCCGCCGCAGTTTCGGGTTCCGCAGGCATCCTGAAATTCCGGGGATTGAAATCAGCCGGGGAGGGCTTGACTTTAAGTCATCGAGCCGGATTATTAAAAATCCGCACCTTCTCATACAGATTTTTGAAACCAGCGCCAGGCTCCGCATGCCCTTAACCCGGGAAGCAGGGCGCCTTGTAAGGGAGTTTGGGTATCTGGTTGATGATTCTTTCAGGGGTGATCCCGGAGTCAGAAGATCCTTTGAAAATATTCTTCTGATTCCCACCCGGCCTGTCAACGTTTTTGAGCAGATGTTAGAAACCGGTTTTCTGGTACAGATGATACCGGAATTCGGTGGCATAGTGGACCGGATTCAGTTTGACGCCTATCATCTTTACCCGGTGGACCGTCACAGTCTTCGAACGGTATATTTTATAAAATCTTTTGCAGACAATCCTCCCGAGGGTGTGGACCCTCTGTGTATCAAGGTTTATAACGGCCTTAAACGCAAGCACCTTCTGCTTTTAGCAGCCCTGCTCCATGATATCGGCAAGGCCAGTTCTGATGGAAAGCACTCGATTAGCGGAGCGCAGATGGCAAAAAGCATTGTTGCCAGGCTGGGCTATGGCCCGCGGGAGATTGATCTGGTCTGTTTTTTGATTGAGCACCATTTGCTTCTGGCCAAGACTGCCAGCCGGCGTGATATTCACGATGAAGAAACTGCTATCCGGATGGCCAGGCAGATTGTCCATGTAAACCGCCTCAAGATGCTTTACCTGTTAACGGTGGCCGACTCCATGGCCACCGGGCCCAAGGCCTGGAATGACTGGACTGCCACATTGGTGCGGGATTTTTTCTTAAAAATTCTGAGGGTACTTGAAAAAGGCGAGCTTGCAACCACCGGAGCGGTGCGCAGGGTTGAGAAGAAAAAGGCCTATGTGCGCCAGGCTGTGGATTTTCCTGACACAGATGCCGAAGTACTGCTCAAAGTCCTTTCACCAAGATACCTTCTGTATACCGAAGCCAGGGATATTGTTTCCCATATAAGCCTTTACCGTCAGCTTCAGGACAAGGAGTTTGTATGGGAGATAACCCCGGATGAGTCTTCCAAGACACGCACGGTAGTCATTTGCGCAAAGGACCGGCCCGGCCTTTTTTCCAGGATTGCGGGGGTGTTTACCGTAAACGGAATTAATGTCTTAAATGCACAGATATTTACCTGGCGCAACAATGTTGCCCTGGATATTTTCACGGTTACTCCCCCCCCTGACCAGATTTTTGAAGCCGAACGCTGGCAGCGTGCTGCAAGGGATATGGAGGCTGCCTTAAAAGGAGAACTTGATCTTGGCCGGGCCCTGGCAGAAAAGCCGGTTTCAATGTCAACACAGGAAGTAAGCGGCCGGCCCAACCGTGTGGTTATAGATAACGACAGTTCCAGTTTCTACACCATCGTGGAGGTTTTTGCCTACGATTTCCAAGGTCTTTTATACCGGATTACGGATGCGCTGGCCAGAAATGGTCTTGATATTTGGGTCGCCAAGATAGCGACCAAGGTAGATCAGGTAGTGGACGTCTTTTATGTCCGGGACGAGCAGGGCAACAAGTTAGAAGCTGCTGAAGAGCTTGAGCAGCTTCGCCGGCAGGTGCTTGCGGTGCTGCCCTGATGCCGGATGCATAAGGCAAAATTTTTGACAATTTTGTTAATGGAGTGAAAAATGATTATGAAATCTTTATATGCAATCTTTATGATGCTTGTTTCAGCTGCACCGGCTTTTGCCGGCCAGCAGGCAGACACCGGGGACACGGCCTGGATAATCGTGGCCACGGCCCTGGTGATGATGATGACCCCGGCGGGGCTGGCGCTGTTTTACGGCGGCATGTCCAGGTACAAAAACCTGTTAAACACCCTGGCCATGACCTTTGTGGCCTATTGCCTGGCCAGTGTAGTCTGGGTGGTTTGGGGCTATAGCCTGGCTTTCGGTCCGGATTACGCAGGGATCGTGGGCGGCCTGGATCATCTGTTTCTGGCCGGTATAACGCCGGGCAGCCTTACAGGCACAATTCCCACTCTTTTGTTTGTGGTGTTTCAGATGACTTTTGCCGCAATTACCGTGGCCCTGGTACTTGGCGCGATTGTGGACAGGATGAAGTTTTCCGCATGGATTATATTCACAGTGCTTTGGTTGACCGTGGTCTACAGCCCGGTGGCGCACTGGGTGTGGGGCGGAGGCTGGATGCATGCCATGGGAGCCCTGGACTTTGCGGGAGGAAACGTGGTGCATATCAATGCAGGTGTGGCCGGGCTGGTGCTTTCCATGATGGTGGGCAAGCGGCTCGGCTTTGGCAAGGATGCCATGTTTCCGTCCAGTATTACCCTGACCGCTCTTGGAGCGGGCCTTCTGTGGTTCGGCTGGTTCGGGTTTAACGCGGGAAGCCAGCTGGCTGCAGACGGCGTGGCCGCCTCTGCCTTTTTGGTCACCAACACGTCTGCGGCCATGGGGGCTCTGGCATGGATGTTTGCAGAATGGATGGTCAATGACCGGCCCACCGTGCTGGGCATAGCCTCCGGAATTGTGGCGGGCCTTGTGGCCATAACGCCGGCAGCCGGATTCGTAAACATGCCCGCATCCCTTGTCATAGGGGCCGTGGCCGGGGTGCTTGGTTTCTGCAGTGTCTCCTGGCTCAAGAAAAAACTCGGTTATGACGACTCCCTGGACGCTTTTGGCGTGCACGGCATCTGCGGTATGTGGGGTGCGCTTGCCACGGGAATATTTGCAAATCCTGCAATAACCGAAGGCGCAGCAGGCCTGCTTTACGGCAACCCCAAGCAGGTGGTCGTCCAGTTGATATCCATTGTGGCTACAATTGCCTTTTCAGCCACCGCCACTTTCGTGGTGGTATGGGTGACCCGTCTGTTGGCAGGTGGGCTGCGTGTGGAAGCAGAAAGTGAGATTACGGGTCTGGACAATGCCATCCACGGAGAGCGGGCCTTTGAAATAACGGGTTAGCAGGATTTTTGCAGATTCACTCAAACAAACTGAAAACATAAGATTTTGTCAAGTCAACCTTGCAGCAGGAGGATAAATTATGAAAAAAATAGAAGCCATTGTCAAACCATTCAAACTCGATGATGTTCGCCAGGCATTAAACGATATCGGCATCCAGGGCATGACCATTACCGAGGTCAAGGGGTATGGCCGGCAGAAAGGCCACAAGGAGATTTACCGGGGTGCCGAATACCTGGTGGATTTCATGCCCAAGATCAAACTCGAGATCGTGGTGCCTTCAGACAGGTCCCAGGAGGTTATTGATACTGTTCGGGCCGCGGCAAACACAGGCAAGATCGGAGACGGCAAGATTTTTGTGATTCCTCTGGAGGGAGTCATCCGTGTTCGCACCGGAGAGACCGATAACGAGGCCATATAAACAATAGTGTTTAAGTTCGCTGCATTTTAATGTAGATTGTTAATCAAAAAAAATCAGGAGGAAGCAGACAATGAAACAGCCAAAAGACGTACTGGACCTGATCCAGCAGGAAAATATCCGGGTGGTGGATATACGGTTCATGGATTTTCCCGGTATCTGGCAGCATTTCACCGTGCCTGTAAGCGAAATGAGCGAGGATTCCTTTGAAGACGGCTACGGGTTTGACGGTTCAAGTCTCCGAGGCTGGCAGCCCATTAACGCAAGCGATATGCTTGTGGTCCCCGATCCATCAACGGCAAAGATTGATCCGTTCTATGAAGAAAAGACACTTGTGCTGATTGGAAATATCGTGGATCCGGTCACCCGTGAGGCCTATTCCAGGGACCCCCGGCACGTGGCCCAGAAGGCGGAAAACTATCTGAAGCAAAGCGGTATAGGCGATACCGCATTTATCGGCCCGGAAGCCGAGTTTTTCATCTTTGATGACGTGCGCTTTGATTCCCAGAGAAACAAGGCATTCTATATGGTTGACTCCGAGGAAGGGGTCTGGAATACAGGCCGGGACGAAAATCCTAACCTGGCTTACAAACCGCGCCACAAGGAAGGCTATTTTCCTGTGCCGCCCATGGACAAGGGCCAGGACATCCGCACCGACATGATGCTGACCCTAGAAGATCTTGGAATTGATGTTGAATGCCAGCATCACGAGGTTGCCACCGCCGGCCAGGCGGAAATCGACATGCGCTTCAAGCCCCTTCTGGAAATGGGAGATCAGCTGGTATGGTTTAAGTATGTGCTAAAAAATGTGGCCCATCAATATAATAAAACCGTTACGTTTATGCCAAAACCGCTGTTTGAAGACAATGGCACAGGTATGCACACTCATGTCAGCATCTGGCGCGACGGCAACCCTTTGTTTGCAGGGGATAAATACGCAGGACTGTCCCAGGAAGCCCTTTATGCTGTGGGAGGGATTTTAAAGCACTGCAAGGCATTGTGCGCCTTTACCAATCCGACTACCAATTCCTACAAGCGACTGGTGCCGGGCTTTGAGGCGCCAGTGAATCTGGCTTATTCGAGCAGAAACCGCAGTGCTGCGGTTCGGATTCCAATGTATTCGTCTTCGCCCAAGGCCAAGCGCATCGAGTTCCGTACTCCGGATCCGTCCTGCAACGGGTATCTGGCTTTTTCAGCCATTCTAATGGCCGTGATCGATGGAATTGAAAACAAGATCGATCCGGGCGATCCAATGGATAAAAACATTTATGATCTTCCGCCAGAAGAACTGGCCCAGATCGATTCTGCTCCGGGCTCACTGGAAGAGGCCCTTCAGGGTCTGGCCGATGACCATGAATTCCTGCTGAAAGGCGATGTATTTACCAAAGATGTAATTGAGCGATGGATCGAATACAAGATGGAAAAAGAAGTCAACGCCATTAAGCTGCGGCCCCATCCTCACGAGTTTTTTCTGTATTACGATATTTAAGTCTTCCCCCCTCCTGGCTGCTGTGTAAAGCGCAGGCAGGCAAAAAAAGGCGGTCCCTGTTTCAGGGGCCGCCTTTTTTATTATTAACGGCTTTGTAAAAAACTCTCTATTCCGCCATTGTTGACGGCTTCGTAAAAAGTCCAATATCTGCGTTACGCGCGATTTTTGAAGAATTTCACGTACGGCTAAGTACGCTGCACTCTTCGGCAATCGCGCAAGCCTTGATCTTGAACTTTTTACAAAGCCGTCTGAAAGCGACTTTTTACGAGTGCCTCAAACTTAAAAATCGCTCAGTTTAGGAAAAAATAACTTCTTGATTTTACTTTGGCGGGATTATCGAAACATGCGCAGAAATATAGAACATGTCGGCTGGGGTCAGCTCAACTATGAAATCCGGGAAATCGTGGCGGTGGCCAAAGATATCCAGGCCATGGGAATGCACATTACATGGGAAAACATTGGTGATCCCATTGAAAAAGGCGAAAAAATGCTGCCCTGGATTAAGGAAATCATCCAGGACCTTGTTGCCTGCGATCATACATACGGATACGTACCCACCCCAGGGGTACAGGAGACACGTGAGTTTGTGGCCCAGTTGGTCAACAAGAGGGGCAGCTATCAGGTAACGGCCGAGGACATTATTTTCTTCAACGGACTGGGAGACGCTGTTGCCAAGATTTTTGGTTTTCTTCGCCGTGAAGCCAGGGTCATCGGGCCTTCACCTGCTTATTCCACCCATTCTTCAGCCGAAGCCGCCCACTCCGGCTACGAGCATCTCACTTATGATTTAATCCCCGAAGAACAATGGATGCCTGATCTCACAGACCTGGAAAACAAGGTCAGATACAATGACTCCATTGCGGGCATGCTGCTTATCAACCCGGATAATCCCACGGGTTCGGTCTATCCCCGCCATGTACTGGAAGCCATGGTCGATATAGCCCGGCGGTACGAAATATTTATCATCAGCGATGAAATTTATGCCAACATTGTTTACAACGGGACGGAAATGGTTCATTTGAGCCAGATTATAGGCGATGTTCCCGGCATGGCCCTGCACGGCATCTCAAAAGAATACCCGTGGCCGGGCTCCCGCTGCGGATGGATCGAGGTTTTCAACAAAGACCGGAATCATGATTTCAAGAAATATATAAAAAGCCTCATGAACGCAAAAATGCTTGAAGTCTGCTCTACCAGCCTGCCCCAGTATTCGATTCCACGGGTAATGGGGGATCCAAGGTATGCAGAGCACATTGTGCAGCGGCAGAAGATGTTTGAATCCAGGGCCAGGGAGGCTTTTGAAATTTTTTCTGCCTGTGAAAATGTCCATGTGGTAGAACCACACGGTGCTTTTTATATGACTGTTTTATTAAAAGAAAACCAGCTTCATCCGCACCAGTTTCTGGCCATCGACAACCCGCATATACGGCGTTATGTAGAGTTGAAGGTTCGCGATGTGGAAATCGACAAGAGGTTTGTCTATTATCTTTTGGGCGCAACCGGAATCTGCGTTGTTCCTTTGACCGGATTTTGCTGCAAACGCAAAGGTTTTCGCATTACTCTTCTGGAAACAGATGATCAAAAAAGGCGCTGGACCTGGGAGACCATTGTCCGGTGTATCAACGAGTGGGTAGATTCAGTTTCCTCCCGCGGAAGCAAGCGCCAGGCCGTGGGCCGTGGCTGAATCGGTCTTTTTTAGGCAGAGCCACGGAGGCCGTATCCCTGGGTGTGACAGAAGGCTTCATGAGACTGATCTCGTAAGTTTTCCGATGTTTTGCCTGGCGGAATCCAGGGATGGATCCAGGTCCAGGGCAATCCTGAAAAAATGGACGGCTTTTTCTGTTTCTCCCAGTTCCCGGTAGTTAACTGCCAGGTTGGCATAGTCGATTGCAGAAGCGGGATTTAGCTCCACTACCCGGGAAAAGCAATTCACGGCCGCTTCATGCTCCTTTTTTTTGAAATGGCAGAATCCGGCCAGGTTGTGCAGATCTGTTCTTTGCTCGTCCCTTATCAGTCCTTTTTTTGCATTGTCTAAAGCTTTGTCATAATCGCCCAGCTCTTTCCATGCCTGGCCCCGGTAGGAAAAAATACTGGGGATATCCTGGGCATGGGGATCGAGTTGAAGGGCTGTATCAAAACGGGATACAGCCGCTGCCATGTCCCCCATCTCCATTTGCGTTTTGCCAAGGTAGAACTGAACGTAATACTTGCCGGCCATCATGTGATCCATCTGTCTGAGCCGGTCTGCGGCCTGTGCGGGGGGAAATTTTTCGGTAATCAGCCTGGCGCAAAACATTCCCACGCTGCCCGCCGCTGCCCGTTCCCGGAATCGGGCACCGGGCACCACGGTATACAGGGCGCATACTCCCAGATCCAGGCCGGTGGTCTCCATGGTGATGACCTCCAGGTTCCGGCGGGCCAGGGCGGCAATGCAGCGCTCAACTTCCAGGCGGATGTTATTGTCTGATATATCGGGCAGATCGGTAATTTTTTTTTGTCTGGCCGGGTCGGTGATATAAGATATTTCAGAAATATCTGCCGGCTTGGGAAGGCCGCTGGCCACATAATTGGAGCCGGAATGAAAATCACCTGCAAGCTGGGCTGTTTCAGCAAGGGCGCGGGAAAGAGCCTTTTCGGGATTAGGAGCCGTGCCTGCGGTCCAGACGATTTCGCTTTTTTCAGGAAAGGTTTCCGGATCATAGGCCAGGGTCCCTATAGTGGGAATTCCCATGTCCATTGTAAAATCAGAGAGAAACAGCCGGATGTTGTTTTTGTCGTATTTGGCCAGCATTTCACGCACCATAACATCTTCTGCAGAAGCCGGGTCAATGCCGGGCACACGGATTTGTTCCCCGCAGACCAGGGCGGATACATGGCGCTCAACGATTTCACATATTCCCTGGCAAAGGGCCTCTTCCAGGCAGTTGCCCGCAGAGGTTCCGTTGAATTCATTTATGGCAAAAAACCAGTCAAACGGAACAAGAACTTTGCGGCTGCAGGTGAGATTGGCTCCCCGGGCCCATTTAAGTGGCAGGGTGTCAAACACCCGGACTGCGGCTTCCAAATCTCCGGAATAATCGTGGACAGATTTGGCAATAGCGTCAAAGGGCAGGGCGGAATCACCCATTTCCGGCCGGGTTGCTTCCACAAAGTTTGCCGGATCTGCTGCAAAGTTGTAAAAGCTGAAGCGCTCCACCAGTTCCATAACAGCACTTGCCTCGGCCTGGGCCGGTGTTGCGCCTTTTCCCATCTGTTTTGCCGTGCCCGTCAGGTTTCGTGCATCCGGGCCGCATACTGAAACATAGACCGGAATATCGAGCCTGCCGGTGTCAATGCGTACGGTATCGGCCAGAACCGATAGGTTCTGTTCAGCAAACCCCTGCTTTACCCGGGCTACGGTTTCACCGGGAGCAGCGGTTTTGTCCTGATCTTTGGTAAAAATTTTATACGCGTCCTTTAATCGCCACTTTGGATCCATTAGGTCCTTACCCTTATTTATGGTCTGCTTTTGCCTTTGCCGTCTGAAATCGATTTTTGCGGAATAAAGAGCTTCTTACGGGTTCATCTTGCCTGAATCAGGTATTTTGCTTAAAACACTTTATTATATTTAAGCCTTCTGACGTCGTCAAGAATTTTGCTCCATTTTTGATGCACTCGTAAAAGTCGCTTTTAGACGGCTTTGTAAAAAGTCCAAGATCAAGGCTTGTGCAATTTCGAAGAATGCATTGTACTTATCCGTACGTGGAATTCTTCAGAAATTGCGCGTGATGCAGATATTGGACTTTTATGAAGCCGTCTCTTTTGTTACTATGCCGGCAAGTCATGGTTTGACTTGATGCTGATTTTGGGGGTATGTTTAAAAAAAACGCCGGCATCCGGAAGTGTGGTCGGCCCGCCGGGTTTTTTTCAAAGGAGGCAGGCAATGCAGTTTGAGAAGGTGAGCAAAAAATTTGGCATGTCACCCGGTTCGTTGGTATATGTGGGCGATGAAGGCGCAGAGACCATAAGGATCTCAATTATTCATTACAAAGCCGGACATTACACTGAATCCATTCAAACCGATCTGGCAGCCTGCCGGGATATTGTTTCCGAAGATACGGTTTCCTGGATCAATATCTCCGGGGTCCATGATCCCGGGATGATTTCAGAGCTGGGACAGTTGTTTGACCTGCACCCGCTTGTGCTCGAAGATATACTAAACACAGAGGGCCGGCCCAAGCTTGATGAATATGACGACTACCTCTTTGCCGTGCTCAAGATGATCGATTATGATGCACAAACCCGGCAGTTTGATCATGAACAGGTCAGTCTGGTGGTTGGCCGAAACATGGTCATTTCCCTGCAGGAAAAACAAGGGGATGTATTCGATCCTCTAAGGGAACGCATTAGAAAAGGCAAGGGAAGGATTCGTAAATCCGGAGCCGACTATCTGGCCTATGCGCTCATGGATATGATAGTGGATCATTATTTTACGATTCTAGAGCAAATCGGTGAACAGATTGAAAGCCTCCAGGATGAGGTCATAGAACATCCCCGCAAGGAGATTGTCCATACCATTCACCAAAGCCGGGGACAGATGATTTTCCTAAGAAGGGCTGCCTGGCCCATGCGGGAGATTATTCATACCCTGCTTCGGGAGGAATCAGATCTGATAAGCGATGATGTGCGGCTTTATTTGCGCGATGTTTATGATCACGCCATTCACGTGGCAGAAACCGTTGAAACCTATCGTGATATACTTGCAGGAGTACTGGATATTTACCTGACCTCGGTGAGCAACAAGATGAACGAAGTCATGAAGGTTCTTACCGTAATTGCAACTATTTTTATCCCCCTTACATTTCTGGCCGGGGTCTATGGCATGAATTTCGAATACATGCCTGAACTTTCCCGGCCGTGGGCTTACCCGGCGCTTTGGGCTTTATTTCTGTTTATTTTTATAGGGCTGCTGGCCTGGTTTAAACGCAAAAACTGGCTGTAAAAAGGTTCAGTTTAGGGGGAAATTTTTTCCACGATGTGTTCGGCGACTTTTTCCGCGGACCTGCCGAAAAGTTCTTCCATTTCAACCTGATCCAGAAATTCATCCCGCCAGACAATGTTGTTTTCCTGCACTATGTTTTTGATGTGCTCGTGCTTGCCGCCCAGGGCCTTGACCTTGGAAGGCAGGCTTACCCGGCTCCGGAAGTTTACGTCGAGCAAAAGCAGGTGCTCTACCATGTTGGGCCGGGATGGATCATCGGAAATCAGCGGAATAACAAGTATGCTTCTGTCGTCTTTTCTCCCTTTTCCCATGTAGACATTGCCCTGGCGGACAATGATTTTTTTTGTACCTTTAAGAGTCTGGTCTGTTTCTGCCCGGGAGGTCATTGCCGTGGAAGTACCCTGCTTGTCAAGGACGCGTATGGTGGTTTCATCCGTGGGTTCGCCCAGAAGATTGACCCCTGAAACCCGGTAAAGGGTCCAGCCCCTTATGCTGTCAATAATCTGCTGAATATTTTTAATAACCAGCAGGTTGTTTAAGGTAAGGTGCCCGATGTCAAAGCCCATTTCCCCCATCATGTCAAATAGAATGCCTTCGGTTTTTTCCTCGATGCGGCTGGTGCCAACGGTGACGGTTTTTGCCTGATGCTTTATGGCATCCACCGGCCTGGCCATGGCATTGATTGCCTCTGCCAGGGATGAGAAAAGCAGATCAAACATGTTTCGTGCCGTGCCCCTGACCCCGAAGTCTATCTCAAAGTCGGCCACCGGCAGTCTTCCTGACAGGTATTTGAGCAGCAGCACAAGGTTGGTTGAGCCGTTTAAACCCATGATCGACGGCATTTTATTTTCAGCCTGACGCCTGCGGAACTCATAATAAAAACCAAGGACTTTTTCCTGAAAAGATTTTTCCAAAGCGATTTCGTAAATATCGAGCTTCTGCTCGGTATACTGCCGGATTGTTTCCCTGACCTCCTCCCTGAACAAGTGCAGAAAATGCGATCCCTCATTGATTGTCAGGGCAGCGTAATAACCCCACAAGTGTCCCACCAGGGTATTGACAATGGGGGAGAAATGCTCGCTGATCGCCGGTACGCGGAATACGTCTTCGGCATAGGCGTCAAACCTGTATTCGTGTGCATCTGCAATCACAACAGGAAGAGCTTTGTGGGAGCGGAAAATGGCCGTATCTTTTACTATGTCCCCTATAACGCTTCTTCTCGTGCCTGCGGCGCAAACAATAATAAGCGGTTCCGAGGAAAGGTCGATGTGTTTTTTATCTTCCACGAAGTCAGATGAGATGGTTTTATAGCACAGTTCGCTAAGTTTTATGCGTATCTCGTCGGCAGCAGCCTTGTTGGGACCGCTGCCAACAGTGGCCCAGTAGTTTCGCTGCAGTGCCAGGCGCTGTGCAGAGGCCCGGATTTGTTCTTTCATGGAAAGCACCTGTTCCATGATATCGGGCAGCTGGATCATCTGGCGTATTTCATTGGAGACAAAGGCATGGCTGCGGCGGCCGGCTGCCTGTGTCATGTAAAGTGCCAGAACAGCTCCGGCAATGATCTGGGCATAAAAAGCCTTGGTTGATGCCACCGACATTTCAATGTCTCTGCCGCTGCTGGTGTAAAGCACCCCGTCGGTTTTAAAGGTCAGGTCTGAGTCCCTGCGGTTGACGATACAAATGGATGCGGCCCCTTTTTTTCTTACCATGTCCACAGCCCGGTTCGTGTCTGTGGTGGTGCCTGACTGGCTGATGGGAACAAGAAGAGTGTCAGACA
>JAABTZ010000301.1 GCA_011389605.1 Desulfobacteraceae bacterium | reverse complement strand
CGTAAGAGCAGTGCCCGGCGGCGTGGGCGAGGTCAAGACCGCAGGCAACTATGCGGCCAGCCTGTATGCCGGCGAGGAAGCCCATCACAAGGGATACACACAGGTGCTCTGGTTAGACGGAGTGGAACGCAGGTATGTGGAAGAAGTGGGTTCCATGAACATCTTTTTTGTCATTGACGATGAAATTGTAACCCCGGCCCTTTCAGGAAGCATTCTTTCAGGCATCACACGGGATTCAGTCATTGCCCTGGCTGAAAAATGGGGTCATCCGGTTGTCCAGAGGCGCATTTCCATTGATGAAATACTTCAAGCCCATGAGTCGGGAAAAGTTCAGGAATGCTTTGGATCCGGGACCGCCGCGGTGATATCGCCGGTGGGTCAGATAAAATACAAGGACAAGACACTGCACATTGGCGACGGCCAGGTGGGTTCCTGGGCCAGAAAATTTTTTGACGCCATCACTGATATCCAGTATGGCCGCACAGAAGATACCCAGGGATGGGTCCAGAAGCTGGAATAATTGTGAGCCTGAATCAAAAAAAGGGGCGTCCCGGGTCTGTATACCGGCCGCCCCTTTTGTTTTTGCCGCGCGCTGTTTATTTTAAGACTATTTGATTTCGACCTTTTTCCCCTTGCTCTGCCCGGTCTTGGGAACTTTTACTTCCAAAACACCGTCCTTGTAACCGGCATCTATTTTGTCAGCATCCACATTGTCCGGCAGGGTAAAAGCGCGCTGAAACTTTCCGTAAAACCGCTCCCTGCGGTAAAAATTATCTTCATTTACATCTTTTTCGTGCTTGCGCTCTCCCTTGATGGAAAGCACATGGTTGTTGACGTCAATGGAAATATCATCCTTGTTCAAACCGGGAAGCTCGGCCTTGATCACAATGGCATCATCTTTTTCATAGGTGTCAACCACCGGCCGCCATTCAAACAGGCCGACATCCTCCCTGCCCTCGGATGCGGGAACGGCATCCTCAAACAAACGATTGATACGATCCTGTAAAGTGGGCAGTGTGGCCCAGGGATTCCACCGTACCAGTGCCATGGTGCTCACCTCCTTTTATTTTTGGTTTTAACAATTTGTATTTTTTATACATCCTTTCACTTTATCTGTAAAATAATCACTTCCTGTTCCTGTTCAAGGGGGTATTAAAATTTTTTATCAGAGCCCCGGCACATTGGGCAGGCCGGGAAATCAGGACATACAAGGAGCAGGGGAAATGTATGTGTTTCCATCCCGGGGCCGGGCATATTTAAGATACGGCACGATCTTGCTGTTTTTGTCCCCGCCCGTGCCGTCGTAGGTGATTGACACCACCGGAACCCCGGTTTTTGCCTCGATGGTTTTGGCCATGGCCTCAGTGATAAGAGACGGACAGCAAAAAGCCGGGGATGTCTGCACAAACAGGGACACATCCGGGTGATGTCGGCAGATGTAGTAAATCTTTAATATATTGTCCATGGACTCGCCCGTGTTTTCAGGCACCATGCCAAATTCCGCAAGAATCTTTGCCGGGGCAACGTCATATACCGGCTCCGGCTCTTTGAGGACTTTTCTAAAGTGACGGAAATAAGTTTTTTCCCGGTGCACCATGGCAGCAAGAAGGCCCCGGTTTACCAGAAGACTCATAAATCTCCCCTCGGCAAACCATTTCCTGAAATAAGCAGGAGCGATCATCTTTGCATAATCGGTATACGGGGTGGTCAGGGCCTCGCCGCCGCAGGCCTCGATCAGGGCTATAAGATCCTGGTTAAACACAGGGTTGTCCCGGGCATAAAGATCGCCGAAAATTGCAACTTTGGGCCGTTGTGCCTCCACGATTTCAATATGCTCAAATCCCCGGACGGTTTCAATTACAGCCGACTCCTTATCCCTTAACCCCTGAAAGGCCTGTTCCAGAATAGTTATACCCTCTTCCAAAGCCCGGTCCGCAGCACCGGCCTGCTTTTCATAGGGCCGGGTACGGCAGGCCATGCGCCGGAGCAGCCCGCCGAACATGTGAGCAAAATACGCATTTGCTGCTGCACGCAAAGAGACATCAGCAAAGGATATCTCGCCTGTATACACCCCGGTTTTGGCCATGTCCCTGCCGAAAGAAGATATCATTTCACGGATTTTGTAGGGGTATAAACGGATGTTGCAGGGCACCTCGGAATATCCCATCCAGAGCACCGTATTGGATGGATCTAAATCATTTTCCCTGACATGGTCCACAAATTCCCGGGCCATGACATTAATGGGGATGCACTGGCCACTGTTTAAATGCATGCTGTTTTTGATGGCCTCCGGGGTTTCGGTGATCAGCCTGGCGTCAATGCCTTCACGCCGCAGGTTGGCGGCCAGAAACCGGCAGGTTATGGGATCCCAGCTGGGCATAACCACGGTTTTGCCCTTTATCCCCTGCGCCCTTACCGGATTGATCCTACCAGGGTCTGTTTTGCCGGGGGCGCCTGCCTGAAAATGATTTTCAAATGAGCGCACGGCAGCCTCTATGCGGGTTTCATAGCCCACGCTTGATCCGTGCTCATCGAGCTCCAGAATCAGGTAGGGTTTGCCAGCCCCCTCCATCAGGGATTGGAAAACATCCCTGATAAACGAGTCAGGCGAGCACTTAAATGAGGTCATCAAAACAGGATACAGGCCCGGGGTTTCAGAAACCACCTTTGCCGCCTTGATGATATCAGCGGCATAATTCCAGTGAAGCTCCACCAGAAAAGGTTCAATATCCTGGAAATCTGTATTTTCCAGATCCAGCATATCCTGGAAAAATCCCCTGGCCCCCAGGGCGGCAAAAATTCCCGGGATGTTTTTGTTCATGGAGGAATCAAGGACGGTATAAGGCCTGCCCAGAAACATGACGCTGATCTGGCCGTCAGCTGTAAACTCTTTTTCGTATACCTGCTGCCATTTTTTCAAAGCCGCCAGCCTGTGGGCCCGGACACGCTCATAAGCGCTTACGATCTCAAAAAATCCCAGCCTTTGGTTTATCCGGCGCACGGCCCGGTAAAGCTCCAGACGCATGTGAAACGGATTGTAGAGAAACCGGATCACCGGTGAAATAATACGGCAGTGGCCGGGTTCATCCATGGAGGCGGCAAGCACGGGCGCAAACTGAGAATAATAGCAGTACTGACGCCGGCCATCTTTGTCCTTTTCCAGGTTTTCCAGGTAATAGGGAAGAAAAACAAAATCAGCCCTTCTTAAAAGCAGTTCCACATGTCCCTGCAGGGCCGTTAGGGGTGCACAGAATTCCGCACCGGCTACTGCCTTTCCCGTGCCCAGGGCATCGTCGTCCTTCGACAGTGTAACCGTTTTGATTCCCAGTTCCCGGAAAAAATCCACCCACATGGATACATCTTCATAAAGATAAAGGGCTGCAGGGATTCCCACGGAAATATCGGCATTTTCCGGGACCGGAAGCTCCGGGCGAAACAGGCGGCCATGAGTTTTTATAAGGTCAAAGCCTGTCCGGTTGTTATCCACAAAATGCCTCGTGTCATAGTCCCTGCCGCACAAAAAACCAAAAGCAACCGGCCCGTCTGCCATGTCGGCAATGGTAAGCTTGCAGTGGTTGGGGCACAGCCCGCAGATTTCGGATCTAACCGGGATATCTGCCTTATACAGGCCCAGGCCCCGAAATGCGCTTTGGGTGACACATTCATCTGCCAGGTGCAGGGCAACGCCCAGGGCACCGGTGAGATGACAGAACCTGGAAACATATACGGGCTGCCCGAGGCGCTGTTCAAAGGCTGCTACCAGGGAGCGGTTTCTTGCTGTTGCTCCCTGAAAACAGACCACATCTCCGATGCCGGCCTCCACGGCAACCTTGGTGAGATAATTTTCCCGCACAGAGTGCAGGGCCGCTGCCAGCACCTGCTTTATCCCGTAGCCCAGGCTAAGATAATAATTGATGTCGCGCTCCATGAAAACCGTGCACCTATCGCTGGTTACAGGCGCTGCCACACCCCGGGCAAGCTCTGCATAATCAGCAAGATCCACGCCCAGTTTTTCGGCCTGCTCTTCGAAAAAACTTCCGGTTCCGGCCGCGCACACCGTGTTCATAATGGAAAAGGTCACCCGTCCGTCTTTTAACGTGGTGAACTTGGAATCCTGGCCGCCGATTTCAATAATGGTGTCCACATCAGCCTTAAGCTCCCCGGCAGCCCTTGCATGGGCGGTGATCTCATCTATGATAAGGTCCGCACCTGCGATCCGTCCTGCAAACTTGCGGCCCGAACCCGTGGTTCCCGAACCCATGACAAAAAGTTTCAGCGACTTTTGATCGGACAGATCATTCATGGCTTCAAACAGGCTGCACAGGGCCGCCACGGGCCGGCCGGCAGTTCGGGTGTAAAATCCTGCCAGGACCTGTTTTTCAGGACTCATCCATACAGCCTTGGTGCTGGTGGAGCCGATATCCATGCCCAGATATACCTGCAGGCTGCAGCCCATGGCCATGGAAGCATAGACATCGACTTCCACCTGGCTGTCCATGCCCTGGCTGGAGGCATTGTAGACATAGGACTGCTCT
>JAABTZ010000300.1 GCA_011389605.1 Desulfobacteraceae bacterium | reverse complement strand
GGTCTGGCTGTGAAAGTGCGGGAGGTTCTTGAGAAGGAATAGGCACATGACATGGCAGAAGACGAGTGCAGCATAACTTGCCACAGAAGACAGAATTCCCGGGCATCCACGAAGCTGCACCTTGAATCCGTCATTCCTTTGTTCCGCCAACTCCGCAATACTGGCGGGGCATAGCCGTAATGTGAAAAGTTTTCTTCCCTTTTTATGCATATTCAATGCGTTGATAATTGGCGACAATTGTAGTTCCCGTATTGCCGCGGGAATGGTGGCACTGTGGAGCCTGCGGGTTGTTTTATGAAATATGAATAAACTGATCAGGACTTTTTGGGAATTTACAAACGTTTAAAAAGCAGAATGCCCTTCTTGCGCCAATCGTCTATCAGGTGACAGGTTTCCAGATCAGGAAATGGACTTGAATCAATAATATCGTTCATAGCCGGGTTTTCGCGAATTGTCTGCAGCAGCCGGGATCTAAGCGTATCCTTCTCAATGACGGTTTGCTCTTCCCTGCTGTTTTCGGCAATGATGATCCCTATGGAAAAAAAATCCGTCTTCATGTTTCTTCGCCACGCGATTTCATTTTCAGCATTGCTGATTAGATCCGAGAGAGACGCATCAATGCTTCTGTCTACTTCAATGGGGCCTTCGGCTTCACTAAACGAACCTCCACGCTCGGAAAATATCCGGAAAAGAGCCTTTCTGCCGATTATCTTTCCGAAAGAGGCGTTGACAATCATTCCGCCCTCAACATATATGGAGGCCGGCTTCGAGCGACCCCGAACAGTTACTATGCCTGTAAAAAAGCTCTTCTCCATTCTCCTGAGCAGCTTGACAAGGTTTCCTTTTACGCGGCCATCTTCTGGCAATGGAGCGGGTTTTTCCGGTAAAATCTCCAAATCAGCCTTTTGACCAATCTTTTTTTCGGTGACGATTTTGCATTTAATAAGTTCCGCCAGCACCGCCGCTGTACGCAGGCTGCTTATGCCGGCACTGCTCGTAATTTCATTAATGGTTCTGCCGCTCCTGATAAGATTCATTATGCGGCGAAGCGTTTCGACCGGAATACGGTCCAGGACATGACTCGGCACGGAGAATGTTAAAATGTTAAGCCGGACATCCATTGCGCTGACCAGGGATCTGAGCGCGGCTCCCTCATCTATCAGTCGGGAGGCCTCCATCAGAAGGAATATATTTTTCTGTCGGATTTTGCTGCCCAAGATCGTTTCCTGGATATGAAATTTGAAAAATCCCCCGGTTTGGGCCGCAAGATCATAAAACGCCTCTTCTCCGTCGAGGTCTCCGTATACAGCATTAACCACGTACCCTTCCCTGACATAGACTGCACCTGTCACACTGTTAGATGGCGACAGTAAAAAAAGTGTACCGGTTTTCCCATTAAATTCAAGCATCTGGATAACCTCAATCAAGCCGATCCTGTCAAGACTTCCAACAATATCAACATCTGCCTTCAGTCCTTTCATCCGGGCTGATTTTTCCATGACCTTGTCAACTGCTTTTAAAACTTCGGAAGATTTAAACGGCTTAACCAGGTATTCGTCAGCCCCCATGCGCAGGCCCTTGAGCTGATCCTCAGGGTCAGCTTTTACTGAGAGAAAGATAAATGGAATATCGGCTGTGGCCGGCGATTCGCGAAGTGTTGTGCAGAGCTCAAATCCGCCCATCTCCGGCATGATTACATCGGAGATGATAAGGTCGGGCTCTGTTGACCGGATTTGATCCAGGGCGATCTTCCCGTTTTGTGCCTGCCATGTTTGATACCCACGTTTTCTGAGAATATTTTCCAAAAAGGAGAGCGTGGTTGGATCATCGTCAATGATTATAACGTTTGCGGAGCTGTTGTAGGTTTTTACAGATGCAATAAGGTCATTTATCTCTTCATCTTTATTGTCGATAAATTCTATGCCGGTAAGGTAAAAATTGGAATTATAGGGTTTGCGGGTATGAACTATACGTCCTTTTACCTTCAGATTTTTTTTCTTTAAACTCGATATTATAAGCAGGGCAAATGAGCCAAGCAGGGGTTTTTGGGTTTCTAAAAGCACTCCGCTCTGACTTAGATTCATTGTTCGTCCTTCGCCCTGGTAAAGCCTGTTCTGCTTTTCATCAAACAAAATATATTCTATGAAATTCGAGGTGATTATCCGGGGGTGCCTTCTTTTTTCATTGTCATTTTCCTGACAGTGCTTTCCATTCATGGGAGCAACCTTTTAAATCGAGTCTTTTTATACACATTTTTTAACTAATTGATATCACAAAGTTTCACGAAACGCCAAGAGCTACAGAAATACTGCCAGGTTTTTTTGTTGAAACCGGGCGCCCTGCTCAGCGGGTAAAGCTTTGAGACTGCCAATATCCCCTTATTTAAGTAGTGTGCATTGGCGACATTGATGTTTTGCGGGGAAAATGCGTTACTGGATAAAAATGACTCAAAAGAACGAATGAAAAAATAACAACTTCTGACGCTTTGGAATCAGACCCGGGCGGTGCAGCTAACTTGGTTTTGCTTTTTTCATGTACATGTGGTCATCTGCTTTTTTGAATAACTCTTTTTTATCAGCAGAATGCTCACTGCTTATGGCATATCCGATAGCCATGGATACCTTTGGTCCCATCTCGTTGTCAAGTTCATAATCATAAAGACCTTCATTGAGGCTTCTTATTATCCTTTCGATACAACCTTCTATCAGTTTTTTACTACCTTGCGGGACCAAAACCGCAAATTCATCTCCCCCGATGCGGGCGATAATATCGTCAGGGCGGAAAGAGCTTTTTATAATGTAAGCCGCTTTTCTTATCACCTCATCTCCCTTTGGATGCCCCAAGGTGTCATTTATCCGTTTTAAGTTGTTTATGTCGCAAACAATTATTCCCAAAGGCAGATCCCTGCCTTTGGCCAATCGTTCCAATTCCTCCTCAAAAAAATTTCTATTATACAGCCCTGTCATGGAATCGTGAAAGCTCAGGTACTTTAGGCGTTCCTCGAGTTGATTCCATTCGGTCAAATCTCTAATAATACTTAGACTTCCGATTTTTTTTTGATCTTTATCGTGCAACAAACTTATTGACAAAGCACATGACACTATTGCTCCATCCTTACGGGCAAAATCAATTCTGTAATTCTGGACATATTCCTGTTTTCTGAGCATATCCAGCATTTTTTTCATGGCTTCACGGTCGAAATACAGTTGAAAGGCTTTTTTCCCTTTAAGTTCTCCATAATTATATCCAAACATCCTGGCAGCACTATCGTTCCAGCGGGTGAACCTGCCGTGTTCATCCACAATCGCTATTGCATCCACAGAATTTTTGAAAATATTGTCCAAAAAATTTCTTTCCTGCCTGTATTTTTCTTTCGCCCCCAGCAAATTATGCTCTGTATGTTTTTGAACGGTGACATCTTTTAATATTGCAACTATGTTATCTCCTCCATCTTCCTTGGAAAAAGAAATGATTTTAAATGAAACCAACTTTTTGTTGATTTCAAAAACCTCATCCAGCAAACATTCCTGCCAGGCCCTCTCACTCTGAGCTATAATTTGCCGTATTCGGGTATGATCCTCGTTTTTAAAAAGTTCAAACAAATCGAGTGACAAAAGATTTTGTTCTGATTCGCCAAGAATTGAAAGTGCTGCAGGATTGGCACGAACAATTTTTAAGGCCTGTGTCAGTTCCAACAACCCATCATATAAGTTGTTGATTGTCGTTTCCAAGTGTCTGCAGGAAGACAGCAGTTCTTTTGAAATTTGACGTGCTGGCAAATGCTTGCCGCCAAGGATTTCGTCTTTCAGGCGATCCAGTTTACCAGTTTCCATATGGTTAACAATATAATCGATTTGTCCGGCCATTCTGTCAAAAGGGCCTTTTGGAAGAAGGAAATCAGCACATAACTTTTTTAAAGAATCCTCATTTTCTTCTGCGATAATTGCTGAAAGGGCAACAATAAAGCAGTCATTCAGTTCAGCACGGCTGCGGATGATCTGACACAACTTATAGCCGTCAATATTTGGCATGACAATATCTACAAAGATCAGATCCGGCACATAAAGTTTTAATATTTCCAGGGAAGACAGACCGTCCCTGGCTGTAAAGACCTCGTGACCTCGCTTTTTAATCCGATTGGAAAGAAATTTGCGAACAATTGGATGATCATCAACTACCAATACCTTTTTCATCGATAAAATCCTTGGCTTTTGGGATGCAAACGCAGTAATTTTCGCTGAAACACCATTCATAAGTCTGAAGTGCTTTTTTATATTTTTATGTTAAAAATTTCAAGCTTTTTTGATTACTTGGCACTATTTTGCGAGTATTGTTGACATGAGAACAATGCATATGATACTTCACTCAGGACAGAATGAGCCATGTTATACTTTTTGAAATAAGGATAGGCAATATGAGTACCGATCAAAATGGATTCTCTTTTAATGAAAAACGTAAACACCCACGGATAGAAACGTCAAACGAGATTCATTACATCCTTCTGGATGAAGGTTTGGAAAAACTCGAGCAAGGAAAAGGCCAAACAAGAGACCTGAGTCAAAGCGGCACGCTT
>JAABTZ010000299.1 GCA_011389605.1 Desulfobacteraceae bacterium | reverse complement strand
AAAAAAAACAAATACGGGTGTCTTCGGGAAAACATGGGGCATTCCTGTTTCATGAAAAATGAATAAAAAAACCGGTGGATCAAAAAACATCAGGGGCAGGCATGACCTGGCCATGCCTGCCCGCTTATATCAGGTCTCTTACGATCATATCACCGGTCTCTGGCTGGAATTGTTCGCCCCGGTCTTTACTGCTGGACTTCCGGGTCGCTCTCCTCCTGATCTCCGTCGGCTGACAGCTCCGCATCTTGTGCGGCGCTGGCGGCAAAATCCGCATTTTTTTCATCGGCCGCGGTCTGCTCTTCGGCCCTCTTGGCCTCGCCGTTGAACTTTTCCATCAGGTTTTCCTTGAGCAGCTCTCCAAAGCTGGTGGGTGCCGTTTTTGCGTTGCTCACGTAATCGTGGAGCAGTTCCTGCTCATCATCGACTTCAAGGCGCTTAATGGACAATCCTATGCGTCGCTCATCGGTATTGATATTAATAACCCTGGCAGTGAGCTGATCGCCTACGTTATACATGCCCACCGGGGTTTTGATTTTTTCCTTGCTGATCTCCGATACGTGCACCAGTCCTTCTATGCCTTCTTCGAGTTCCACGAATATGCCAAAATCGGTGACATTTGTAACTACTCCGCTGATATCAGTGCCCACGGGATAGCGCTCCGCAACGGTTTTCCAGGGATCATCATGAAGCTGCTTAACACCCAGGGAGAACCGTTCATTGTTTTTGTCAATATCCAGCACCTTTGCCTGGACACTATCCCCTTTTTTATAAATCTCTGAAGGATGCTTGATGCGCCGGGTCCAGGATATATCGGAAATATGCACGAGCCCGTCTATATCGTCGTCAATTCCTATGAATATGCCGAAATCGGTAATATTTTTGATCTTGCCTTCGATAACCGAACCAATGGGAAACTTCTCGCTTATAACATCCCATGGATTGGGCATGGTCTGTTTCATTCCCAATGAAATCCTGCGGCTTTCAGGCTTTATATCAAGTACTACTGCATCAACCTCGTCACCAACTGAAACCACCTTGGAAGGATGCCGGATTTTTCGGGTCCACGACATTTCAGAAACATGAATCAGTCCTTCTATTCCTTCTTCGACTTCCACAAATGCGCCATAATCTGTGAGGCTCACTACGCGGCCGGTAATTTTCGCCCCCACGGGATATTTTTCCGAAGCAAATGTCCAGGGATCGGGCACCAACTGTTTCATGCCAAGGGAAACCCTTTCACTCTGCTGGTCAAAGGAAAGTATCATAACCTTGATAGGATCGCCGATGGCAAACAACTCAGACGGGTGTTTGACCCGGCCCCAGGATATATCTGTAATGTGCAGAAGTCCGTCCACACCGCCAAGATCCACAAAAATCCCGTACTCGGTAATATTTTTTACCATGCCTTCCATGACATTGTTTTCTTCAATGGAGGCAAGGGTTTCGGTGCGCTTCATCTCGCGTTCGGCTTCCAGAATCACCCTGCGGGATAAAACGATGTTGTTGCGTTTGCGGTTAAACTTAAGCACTTTAAAATCAAAAGTCTGACCAACCATCTCATCCAGGTTGCGGATAGGGCGCAGGTCGGCCTGGGAGCCCGGCAGAAATGCCTGAACTCCTCCTACATCCACGGAAAAGCCACCCTTTACCCTGTGGGTGATAACCCCTTCGATGGTGCTGTCAGCTTCGTGGACTTCTCTGATGGCGTCCCACACTTTAACCTTGGCTGCTTTTTCCTTGGATAAAAGGACACGCTCTTCTTCCTCGTCCCACCACTCGATCATGACCTCTACGTCATCATCCACGGCAGCCTGAACATTGCCCTCACTGTCCTTGAACTCATTGATGGGAATGAGGCCTTCGGACTTATAGCCCACATCCACCAGCACGTGATCCCGGTCCACGGAAATAATCCGGCCGTTGACCACCTCGCCTTCTTCGAAGCGCTTGAGGCTTTCTTCATACATTTCCATCAAGGCTTCCATGGTCTGCTCGGAGCCTTCCTGCCCATCAATGTCTCCGGCTGCCTGTGCGCCGGATGCGCC
>JAABTZ010000298.1 GCA_011389605.1 Desulfobacteraceae bacterium | reverse complement strand
GAAAATTTTCCATTTACAACAATTCCCCCTTTGGCCATTTTTAGATACTCCCTGCCTTGTGCATAAGGAGTATAAATGCAGCTTCCTAACAAAGCAAAAGCAAAAACACAATAGTTAATTTCCATATTCATAGCCCGGCGGCATCACTGATGACCGCCAGCATCTCATCTACAACATCTTTTACGGACTTGCCCGTTGAATCAATTAAAACCGCATCGCGTGCAGGCTTAAGAGGTGCAATGTCCCGGCCGGAATCATTGGCATCGCGCTTCTGCATGTCCATTTCCACATCACTGATACTGCCGACGCAGGTGCCGGCCAGCTCTTCATAGCGCCGCCGGGCCCGTACGTGCAGATCAGCTGTGAGGAAAAATTTGACATCCGCCTCCGGAAAAACCACCGTGCCCATGTCGCGTCCTTCAAAAACAGCTGATTTCTCGGAACCCAGACGGCGCTGCAATTCCAGGAGGCTATTGCGTACTGCGGGCTTGGCAGACGCAGCAGACGCCAGCATTGTGATCGCAGGAGTCCTGATCCGATCGGTAATATCCATGCCCGCCGAAAACAGCCGTAAATCAACGGCTCTGCGCTCAAACCGCAGATCCAGATCCGCAAGCAAGGCGGCCAGGCCTTTTTCATCGTCTTTATCCACCTGCCTGACCAGCATTTCATGGGCCACACCCCTATACAAGGCCCCTGTGTCGATATAAACATATCCAAGCTCACCGGCCAGAGCCTTGCTAACGGTGGTCTTGCCCGCTCCTGCAGGACCGTCAATTGTAATTAAAAGCGGCTTCACTTCCCGCCGCCCTCCTGCCCGGGGTCCATCTGTTTGATCACTTTTTGAAAAGCATCGAGAAAACGCTTGTTTTCCTCGCGGGTTCCGGCGTTTATCCTTATATACTCAGGATATCCGTAAGATACCATTGAACGAACAATGACTCCTTGCCGCAGCATGGCTTCAAAAAAGGCATCCGCATCGCAGCTGACATCAATGAGAAAAAAATTGGCTTCAGAAGGAAAATAATTAACTCCCATATGCTCCAGGCCTTCATACAAAAACTCAAGCTCCCTTTGCACCAGGGAAACTGTTTTTTCCAGAAATGCGTCATCATCAAGGGCCGCGCAGGCCCCTGCCTGGGCCAGGGCATTGGCATTAAACGGCTGGCGCACCCTGTGGAGCAGACCGGCCAGGGTCTCGGGCATTACCCCGTAACCGATTCTGACGCCGGCAAGTCCGTAAGCCTTTGAAAAGGTTCGAAGCACTGCAACCGGCCGGTCGCCGGTGCAGCAGCTCAGCCCGTTTAAGCAATCAGGATCAGAGCAAAATTCAATGTATGCTTCATCTATGACAACAACAGTGTGCTCAGGCACACTTTTCATGAAACGCTCAAAATCGTCATTTGTAATGATGGTCCCTGTTGGGTTGACAGGATTGTTTAAAAAAACAAGGCGGGTTTTTTCCGTGATCCTGCCGGCCATCTCCAAAAGATCCACAAAAAGGGATTTCAGAGGGACAAATACCGGAACAGCACCGGCTGATCGCACCATGATTTCATACATGAGAAACGACGGCTCGGTCATCACCGCTTCATCTCCGGGCTGAAGCAGGGCGCGGGTGAGCATGCCGATTATCTCGTCTGACCCGTTTCCCAAAACAATGCTGCCGGCTTTGACTCCAAGCTTTGCAGCAATTTTTTCAACCAGGTAGTAGCCGCTTCCGTCAGGATAGCGGTGCAGCCTTTCCATTGCCGCTGTCATGGCTTTTACCGCCAAAGGCGAGGGGCCGAGCGGATTTTCGTTGGAAGCCAGTTTCACCGAGCCTGTGATACCGTATTCGCGCTCAAGTTCCTCAATGGGCTTTCCCGGCTTATATGGTTTGATTGCCTGGATATAATCAGGAACATTTAGTTTCATTGGCGGTCACCTTAGTGTGTTTTTAACTGGTAAGGAACTGTTTTTCGGCTCCCATGGTTTATAGGGTTTTGTCTTCCATCGGCGATGGACCCAGAACCACTGCTCGGGGTACCGCAGAATTATATCCTCGATGGCCCTGTTGTAGAGCTGGGTTGCCGCTTCGATATCTTTTGTCTTGTCGCCGGTTTTGATCCTGGGCAGAGGGGCGCTGAATTCCACCCGGAAACATCCCCCTTCCCGAACCAAAAACAGCGGAACAACCGGGGCACCGGTTTTTCTGGCCAGAAGGGCCAAGCCTTTGCTGGTGGAAGCAGATGCTCCGAAAAAATCCGCAAAAACCCCGTGCTTGAGCCTGGAGTTCTGATCCAGAAGAACGCCGATTAGCGCATTGCTTTTAAGACTTCGCATTACTTTGCGCATGGCATTTTTCTTTGAAAACAGGCTTGCTCCGGAGCGGCTGCGCAGGTCAATGAAAAACCGGTCCAGGGGGCCGAATTCAAGGGGCCGGTAAATGGCGCTGATGGGCATGCCTATCCGGCCGGCCGCGTTTATAAGCAACTCCCAGTTTCCAATGTGAGCCGTTAAAATCAGCACTCCCTTTT
>JAABTZ010000297.1 GCA_011389605.1 Desulfobacteraceae bacterium | reverse complement strand
AAAAGTTTATGCACTCCCGTCTCCAGGTCCACAGCCCTTTTTACCCAGAATTTTGGATCGTCTATGCCAAAACGCCGCTCCATTTCAAAGCCTGTAATGCGGTATGTCCGGCTGCCGAGACAAACCTCGTGGCCGCAGTCTATGGATGTAAAGTCACTTAAATCAGATGTTTGCCGCACCATCAAAGATTTCCGCGGATTCTTGGCGGAAGGCTGTCAATTGCAATCTTGACCTGATCAACGAAATTTTTCAACCCGTTTGCCTCAATTATAACTCCGAGCTGGCAGGCCATGACGCTTAAAGACTCAATGTCATCGGCATGAAGCTCCAGGGGCTTTTCGTGATACATCCTTATCAGGCCGATGGCTGTCTGGCGATACTTGACGGGAATAGACATCATGGAAACAATGCCTTCGGCAACAGCCGCCTCGGGATACTGGACCCGGGCATCATTTTGAAAATCTTCCACCAGCTCCACCCTGCCTGTAGACAAGGCGCTTTTCTGGGGGTCGGCAAAGACCGGCCCTTTTTCAAGATAAGCATCGCTGATGCCATGGCTGCTTACCCGAAAAAGCTTCTGTTCAATTTCATCAAGCAGCATTATGCTGGCACCTTTTACCTCAAAGGTACGGCAAAGGCCTTCAACAAGATGATTGACCAGAAGGGTGAAGTCCTCATAAGTGGCAATGGCCAGGCTTATTGCCCTGAAATGCTTTAAATAAAACTTCCGTTCAGGCCCTTGATTCATAATAAACCTCCTTGGCCGACTATAATGCACAGGCTCGTCTAAAAAGCCAGGATACCATCAACTGCTCCGGATTTCCGGCCGTAAAGACGGCTCCAGCCTTACCGTCCATTTACCCGCTGCCTCGGGCCGGCTGACCGAAGCTTTCAGCTGACGTAAAAAGCGCCTTCTGGGTATTTCCCTGGCCCCCATCCATAGCAGGTGGGAGGTTGTTACCTGGCAGTCGATAAGATCGAAATCATTTTTCACCATATGCCTGCACAAAGCCACAAGGGCTACCTTGGAGGCATCCGGGACCCGTGTGAACATGGATTCTCCGAAAAAACATCCGCCCAGACACACACCATAAAGTCCCCCTGCCAGCTCTCCCTGATGCCAGGCTTCCACGCTGTGAGCATATCCGCTTTCATGGAGCCGGCAATAGGACTCTATCATGTCATCGACAAGCCAGGTTTCCTCGTTGTTTTCCAGGCGGATCCTGGCGCATTCCCTTATTACCTGATCAAAAACAGTATCACTGGTAATGTGGAAACTATCGCTGCGGATGGTTCTGCGCAAACGGCCGCTTACATACACATCCCCTGGATAAAGGACAAGGCGCGGATCCGGGCACCACCACAATATAGGGTCATAGGGCGAATACCAGGGGAAAATGCCTGCCCTGTAGGCTGCCAGAAGCCTTTCCTGGCTCAAGTCCCCGCCCATGGCAAGCAGCCCGTTTCCGGCCGCAAAGTGCGGGGGCGGAAAAGACACCTTCTCAGAAAGTCTAAATATCGGCACATTATATCCTAGCTGAAGGCAAACATCAGCCTGTCGTCCCTGACCTTCACAAAGACATCCCCGCCGCCTGTCAATCTGCCAAACAGAATTTCGTCTGTGAGCACATCCTTGATTTCCTTCTGGATCAGTCGATCAAGGGGACGTGCACCGAAATGCGGATCATGGCCCTTTTGGGCAAGCCATCGGCGGGCATTGGCCGACAGCCTCACAGACACCTTTTTGGCCCTGAGCTGAGGTGCAAGTTCATCCATGAACTTGTCGACAACCTGTTCCATGATTTCCAGGGTAAGAGGGCGAAAATTAATGATGTCATCGAGCCGGTTTCGAAACTCAGGGCTGAAAAAATCCTCAATAGCCTTTTTTCCCTTGCTGCCGGGATCATCAGGCTGACTGCCGCCAAAGCCAATGGTGTTGGCAGCCATCTCCCTTGCTCCGGCATTGGAGGTCATGATCAGAATCACGTTTCTAAAATCTGCCGCCTTACCGTTATTGTCTGTCAAAGCCGCGTGGTCCATTACCTGCAGAAGGATATTGTACATGTCAATATGGGCTTTTTCAATTTCATCGAGCAGAAGAACGGCATAGGGGTTTTTCCGGATTTGATCCGTGAGCAGTCCGCCCTGATCAAAGCCGATATAGCCGGGAGGCGCCCCGATAAGGCGTGCCACTGCATGCTTTTCCATATACTCGCTCATGTCAAAACGCAGAAACTTAACCCCGAGATTTGCCGCCATCTGCCTGGCAACCTCTGTTTTGCCCACCCCGGTGGGACCGGTAAACAGAAATGATCCAATGGGCCGCTCAGGGGCGCCAAGCCCGGCCCTGGAGCGCTTTATGGCTGTAACAAGGGAGTTGATTGCGCTTTGCTGGCCAAAAATCTTTTTCCCTAATCGCTCTTCCAGGCTGGCCAGGTTGGTCTTGTCAGCGGAACTTACCCGGTGGGCGGGAACCCTTGAAATCTTTGCCACCACCTTTTCAATGTCAGTTGGCTGGACCTTCTTTCTGCGGCCCCCGCCGGTAAGTCGAAGCAGAACTCCGGCTTCATCCATGACATCAATGGCCTTATCCGGCAGGTAGCGCTCGTTGATATACTTGGCTGACAACTCGGCTGCGGCCTTAAGGGATGCATCCGTGTAGTTGATAAGGTGATGCTCCTCATAATAGGGCTTAAGGCCTTTAAGAATTTTTACTGTATCTTCTATGGAGGGCTCGGTAATTTCGATTTTTTCAAACCGGCGTGAAAAGGCACGGTCTTTTTCAAAAAAATTCTTGAATTCCTCATAGGTGGTCGAGCCGATGCAGCGCAGTTCGCCGGTTACCAGCGCCGGTTTTAAAATATTGGAAGCGTCCATGGAGCCACTGCTCGTAGCCCCGGCACCAACAATTGTGTGGATTTCGTCGATGAACAAAATAGCGTTTTCACGCTTCTGCAATTCAGCAATTACGGCTTTTAAGCGCTGCTCAAAATCGCCCCGGTATTTGGTGCCCGCCAGCAGTGCCCCCAGATCCAGGGAATAAATGCGCGCGCCTTCGAGCATATCCGGGATTTGCCCTTCGGCAATCCTCTGTGCCAGGCCTTCGGCCATTGCGGTTTTGCCCACCCCGGGCTCGCCCACAAACACGGGATTGTTTTTTCTGCGGCGGCAAAGCACCTGAACAATCCTTTCCATTTCCGTCTGCCTGCCGATCAACGGATCAAGCCTGCCGCACAAAGCCCGTTCCACAAGATCAACTGCATAGACCTCTAGTGGATCGGCTTCTTTTTTCTTCTGCTTTTTACCGGTTGTAATTCCGGTGTCTGATCCTTCCTTAAACATCTCGTTTGCAGTACCGTGGGAAATAACATTTAGCACATCCAGCCGCGTAATGCCCTGGGCTGCCATGAAATAGGCTGCATGGGACTTTCGCTCCTCAAGAATTGAGGCCAGTATGTCTCCTACGTATACGGATTCTTTTTCCGCAGACCGTGCGTGGTTGACAGCCCTCTGGATAACCCGCTGAAAGCGGATGGTCTGCTGGAGAATATATTCGTGTGCATCAGGTACTTTTCCAAGCTTTTCATCAAAAAACCGCTCCAGCTCATGCTGAATGGTTTCAACACTTCCGCCGCACGACTCGATGATCTCGATGCCCACGCTGTCATTGCTTATTGCGTAAAGCATGTGCTCCACGCAAACATACTCGTGCCGCCTCTTACGGGCCTCTTTGACGGCCTGGCTCAACACGATGCTCAGTCCTTTGCTGATCATAGGCTACACCTTTTCCATAGAACTTTTTAGCGGAAACCCTCTTTCCGTAGCCAGTTGGTGGACCGTTTCAATCTTTGTTTCCGCAACTTCATACGTATATACACCGCAAACCCCAACCCCGGCCCGGTGAACCCTAAACATTATGTGGGTGGCTTCTTCAAGGGATTTCTGAAATACATTCATAAGCAGTTCCACCACAAAATCCATTGTGGTATAATCGTCGTTGTGAAGCAGCACCCTGTACATGGGCGGCTCCTTGAGAGTTTTCCGGGTCTTTGAAATTACTTTTTCTTCTGTTCCCGGCTTGTGTTCCTGCATTTTCCCTCCGCTTTACCGAAAACATATTTTTTTGCCTGAAAAAATAATTTCGAGCAGATTTTCGGGATTTGATATCAATATAAACACAAATCCCAGATTTGTCAGTCCGGCCTTAGGAAATTTGACTTTTTACGAAGCCGTCAAACTTGATGAGCTCGTAAATAGCTGCTTATCCCGCGCACGGCGGTATTTTTGCAGAAAGCAAATCCATAAACGCCTTGGCTGAGCGGCGGCGCGAAAAAGGAGTTTCCTCGCTCCAGGAAGCCTCCTGGAGCCTCAATTTTCGCTTGGAAACCCCCTTTTCCGCACCGCCGTCAGGGCAACGAAGTGCAATGTCGTCAGAGCGGAAAAAAATGATTTCCTTGGAAGTATCCCCCTGGGCCGAGGCCCGGGACCGAGTTATGCGTTATAACAGTAACTTTTTTTGAAGATACTTAGAAGTCACTTTTAGACGGCTTTGTAAAAAGTTCGAGATCAAAGCTTGCGTAATTTCG
>JAABTZ010000296.1 GCA_011389605.1 Desulfobacteraceae bacterium | reverse complement strand
TGGCCTCCATAGGGCAGCTTTCTTCCGGTATTGCCCATGAGATCAACAACCCGCTGGGTGTCATCCAGGGCTACACCCAGCTGCTGCTCAGAGACGAGACGCAAGACACCCAGCGCAGAAAAGATCTTCAGGTTATTCTCAAACACGCCAAGAACTGCAAGGCTATTGTTGAAGACCTCCTTAATTTCGCCCGCCGCTCCAAGCCGGAAATGGCAGACATTGATATCCACCAGGTCATGGAAGACGTTCTGGTTTTTGTCAGGCACAGATACAAGATGGAAGATGTTTTAATAAAAAAGGATTTTGACAAAGAGATCCCCCGCATACGCATGGATGAAAAAAAGGTCAGGCAGGTGCTGGTTAATCTGGTTATGAACGCCGGCCATGCAGTGGAGCAGGAAGGCACCATTACCATTACCACACGTTTTCACCGCCGGGACAGGCAGCTGTCGGTTGCTGTTGCCGATAACGGCTACGGCATTGAAGAAAAACATCTGACACGCATCTTTGATCCCTTTTTTACAACCAAGCCTACGGGTGAGGGCACGGGCCTGGGCCTTGCGGTCAGCTACGGCATTGTCAAAAGCCACGGAGGCGATATCCGGGTTGAAAGCCGGATCGGCAAGGGGACTGTGTTTACCGTGGTTTTGCCCGTATCCGGTGCAATATCAGAAAGAGGGCCTGAAGATGGATGAATCCAGGATACTGGTGGTGGATGACGAGCCGGATATGCTCCGACTGCTGGCCCGAAGCCTGGAGCCGGACTTAAACTGCAGGGTCAAAACCGCTGATTCGGGCAAGGCAGCCCTTAATGCCCTGGAGAGGGGAGTTTTTGATCTTGCTCTGCTCGACATACGCATGCCGGGCATGGACGGCCTGGAACTGCTGGAGCTTATCAAACGCAGATGGCCCGAGCTGACCGTGGTCATGATGACAGCCTATGGCTCCATTGAAAATGCGGTGCAGGCCATGAAGCATGGGGCCTATGATTTCATTACAAAGCCTTTTGATCATGAAACCCTGGTGTTTCGCCTGGAAAAGGCCCTGGAGCGAAGCCGCCTTATTTCTGAAAATCAGCGGTTAAAACAAAGCGATCCTCACGGGCCGTCCTTTTACGGACTGGTGGGCCAGTCCGATGTCATGCAGGGTGTTTTTGAAACCATCCGCATGGTTGCCCAGACAGAAATGACCGTTTTGATTACCGGGGAGTCAGGCACTGGCAAGGAACTGAGCGCCAGGGCCATTCATGCCATCAGCAGCCGCGGAAAGGGGCCTTTTGTGGCGGTCAACTGTCCCACCGTGCCCGAGCAGATACTTGAAAGTGAATTGTTTGGATACAAAAAAGGCGCTTTTACCCATGCTACCCAGAACAAGACCGGATTGTTCCAGGAAGCTGACGGTGGAACGATTTTTCTTGATGAAATAGGCGACGTAAGCCCGGTGATTCAGACCAAGCTGCTGAGGGTTTTGCAGGAAAGGGAAATAAAGCCCCTTGGCGATGCCCGATCCATACGTGTGGATGTGCGCATCATTGCGTCCACCAATCAGGACTTGAAAGCCAAAATCAGGGAAGGCTCCTTCAGGGAGGATTTTTTCTACAGGCTTGCCGTGCTGCCTGTTCATCTTCCGCCTTTACGGGAGCGCAGAATCGATATTCCCCTGATAGCCGAGCATTTGCTCCGAAAGCACCGGGACCGTTTAAATGAACCCGGCAAAACTTTTTCTTCCGAGTTAATAACCCATTTTCAGGGATGTCATTGGGAAGGAAATGTGCGGGAGCTTGAAAACACCGTCATTCAGGCAATTTTGTTTGCCTCAGGCGAGTGCATCAGCCCCGGGGACCTTAGAAAAAACGGGCAGGAGCCGGCAACTCAATGCGCTGCCGGATACAAGGATGTGAGTAATATGCCTTACCGGGAGGCCAAGGAGGCGGTTTTGCGGAGCTTTAATGCCGATTATATAGGATCGCTTTTGCGCCGGACAGAAGGCAATGTGACCCGGGCGGCCAGAAAATGCGGGCTTGAGCGCCAGTCGCTGCAGCAGATCATGCGCCGCTATGATATTTCCGCAGAGGACTACCGGTCCTGATAATAAAATAATCAGGCCTAAGGCTTGCCGTGGCTCTGGCCACGGCCAATGGCCGTTGCAATAAGGTGGGCGACTCTCACGGGTTCGGGAATATTGCCGTGGATACAGAAACGGTCAAGCACTGCCGCCGCCTGGCTTGCTGAAAGGCCGACCCTTTGTATATAAACTTTTCCAACAGGCTCCATAGGACCAATTTTTTTGATGATTTCCCATTTTTTTCCTCCTTCATGTATATGGGACAGCAGGGCATTTTTAACTGCAGCCATGTCCGGCTCTTTTCTGGCCACCACCATAAGGGGCAGGCAAAGCCTGTCGTAGAGCTCAAATACGTCAATCACGTTAAAGCCTCCCAGGGCAATGCCCTGGAGCATAATGAGCCGGATGTGTCCGGCAAACCTTGACTTGCTGACAATATCTGCGATTTTGCCGGCTGCATCAAAGCCGTCTTTTTCGATTTCGCCCACAAGCACACCGTCAAAGCGCAGATCCGCATAAACAGTTGCAATAACGGGCACGCTGCCCTGATGATTCCTGTCAAAAGGGGCATCGTCAAATCCCGCCACATTGGATAATCGGCTGTTTGGCATATGTATTCTTTTTTCTGCATTTACAGGCAAAAATCCAACCGGCTTGATTTTGTACCAAAAGTCGGTTAATTTTATAAATTATAACCTAAACTGAGCGATTTTCAAGTTTGATGGAACCGTAAAAGGTCCAGTATCTGCTTTACGTGCAATTTCTGAAGAATTTCACGTACGGATAAGTATTCTGCATTCTTCGAAATTGTGCAAGCCTTGATCTTGAATTTTTTACGGCTCCATCTGAAATCAGACTTTTTACGAGTGCATCAAGTTTGCCAAATGGCCGCGCCGTGGACAAAAACTCTTTTTGATTGCAGCTGCCTTAAGAATGATCCAGGGTTCAAACAAAGACAGGGGTTGCAAGGAAAGTATAAAAAATAAATGATAACATTACTTGATTATGGAGCCGGCAATGTCCGCAGTGTGGTCAATGCCATTGAAAAATCCGGTCACACGGTTAAAATGGCCGGATCAGGAGACGATATAGCCGGGGCTGAAAAACTTGTATTTCCCGGGGTCGGAAATTTCGGAAGCATGATGCGTGTACTGCATGAAAAAGGCTTTGTTGAGCCCCTGCTTGCTTATTTAAAAGATGACCGGCCGTTTTTAGGCATATGTCTTGGCCTGCAGGCCCTTTTTGAAAAAAGCCATGAGGCCCCGGGCGTCCAGGGGCTCGGATTTATAGCAGGAGAGGTTTGCAGGTTTGACACTGATCTTTCAGTACCCCATATAGGCTGGAACGGCATTTGTGTTAAAAAGCCCACATGCCTGTTTAACGGCCTTGCCGCAGAGGAGAAATTTTATTTTGTTCATTCATATCACGTGGTGCCTCAAGATCCTGATGTGGTGCTGACCACAACGGATTACGGAAGTTGTTTTGTCAGCAGTATAGGCTTGGGCAACGTAGCTGCAACCCAGTTTCACCCGGAAAAAAGCGGGCTCGCCGGCCTTGCGGTACTGAAAAATTTTCTCGAGCCGGGAACACAGCAGGTCATCACCGTGCGAAAACCTGCTGAAACAAAACTTGCCAAAAGAATTGTTGCCTGTCTTGATGTCCGGGCAAATGATAACGGGCAACTGGTGGTCACAAAGGGTGATCAGTATGACGTACGCGAAAATGGCATGGTGCGCGACATGGGAAGTCCCGTGGAGCTTGCAAGAAGTTATTACGACCAGGGCGCCGATGAGATCACATTTTTAAATATCACGGGTTTCAGGGATTTTCCCATAGAAGACATGCCCATGCTCGAAGTCCTGCGCCAGACCTCCAGGCACGTGTTTGTACCCCTTACCATAGGCGGAGGCATCCGCGGCTACACGGATGCAAAAGGCCGGCACTGGTCCTCCCTGGAGGTTGCGGCCGAATATTTCCGGTCCGGAGCCGACAAGATTTCAATAGGAAGCGATGCAGTCCATGTTGTTGAACAATTTGTCAAAACCGGAAAAAAGACCGGCGACACCGCCATTGAACAGATCTCGGCCGTGTACGGCAGCCAGGCTGTTGTGATCTCAATTGATCCAAGGCGGGTTTATGTCAATGACCCTGATGATGCCCCGGATCAGGTTGTAATTGAAACACAGGAGCCCGGACCCGGCGGCGAGCGTTTCTGCTGGTTTCAGTGTACGGTAAGCGGCGGGCGCCAGGGCAGCACGGTTGATGCCGTCACCCTGGCCAGGTGTTGCCAGGAGCTGGGGGCGGGCGAGATCCTGGTTAATTCAATTGACCGCGACGGCACCGGGGCCGGATTTGATCTGGAACTGGTTGAAGCTGTGTGCAATGCCGTATCCATTCCCGTGATTGCCTCATCAGGGGCGGGCACACCCGGGCATTTTCTGGAGGTTTTTACCAGTACCAGCGTGGAGGCAGCCCTGGCTGCAGGGATCTTTCACAGAAAACAGTTGCCACTGGGTTCTGTGAAAAAATACCTGGATAACAAGGTGGAGATCCGACG
>JAABTZ010000295.1 GCA_011389605.1 Desulfobacteraceae bacterium | reverse complement strand
TCATCCAAGTACCGTTCCCGGGGCTATGAGCGCACCTTTTAAAAAGTCGTGTATATGCATGCGCCGGCCGGATGCAAGCTGGAGCTCCTCTATGGCCAGGGCCTCTTTGCCGGTTGCAACCCTTAGTTCATCGGAAAAAGAGGCAAGAACTGTTCCCGGCGGCCGGGGCTCTGCCATTGGCCGTACCCCGGATAAAAAGATATTGATCCGTTTGCTGCCCCAGTAAGTATAGGCACATGGCCAGGGAGACATGCCGCGGACAAAGCGCTCCAAAAATTCCGCGGGCTTTGACCAGTCTATGCAGCCATCGGATTTTTTAAGCATGGGTGCATAGGTTGCCTGGCCGTGATCCTGGGCTTGAGGCCTGATGCTGCCGGCAGCAAATCCTCCAAGAGTATCTGCCAGCAGAAATGAAGACAGGTGAGCAAGTCGGTCATGCAGGGATCCTGCAGTGTCTGTTGCCCGTACAGGAGTTTTTTCAGCCAGCAGGATTTCGCCGGTGTCAAGCCCCGCATCCATAAGCATGCTGGTAACACCGGTTTGAGTTTCTCCATTTATGATGGCCCAGTGAATAGGTGCAGGTCCCCGGTATTTGGGCAGCAGGGAGGCATGCAGGTTGATGGCGCCCATTGGAGCAATTTCAAGCACCCGCCTGGGAAGGATATGTCCGAATGCCACCACCACAAAAAGATCTGGTTGCAGGCCGGCCATGGTTTTATAAAAATCAGGGGATTTGACGGATTCAGGCTGAATTACAGGCAGGCCCAGATCTTCTGCAGCGGTTTTCACCGGTGGTGCGGACATGCGGCGGCCTCTGCCCCTGGGCCTGTCGGGCTGGGTTACCACAAGGCAGACCTGATGGCCGATCTGGTGGATGGTTTTTAATGCAGGCACGGCAAAATCCGGAGTTCCCATGAAGATGGTTTTAAATTTTGTCATTACTGATTATTTTATTTCCTTGAGTCGTTTTCGTTTGTATATCTGCCGTTTAAGAGCACTTATGCGATCAATAAACAGGATCCCGTTCAGATGGTCTATTTCATGCTGCAAGATGGTTGACAGAAAACCGGTTGCGTCAATTTTTTGAGGATTGCCGCGGCGATCCAGCCCTTCTACCACCACACGTTCAAACCTGGGCACATCGCTTCGCAAATCCGGGACGCTTAGGCACCCTTCGTTTTCAGATACGACTCTGCCCTGGGTCTCAATAATAACGGGGTTTATAAGAACCTGAAAGTCACGGCTCTGCTCATCTGTATTGGGGTCAAATACTATGATGCATGCATCAATGCCGGCCTGATTGGCGGCCAGTCCCACGCCCGGGGCCTGGTACATGGTTTCAGCCATATCCTCGATGATCTGCTGCAAACTGTCATCCACATTGTCCACCGGCTTTGCCCGCTGCTTTAAAAAGGGATCAGGAAAAGTAAGAATATCTAGAACGGACATAGCTTTTTATCCTTATATGTTTTATATATTTTTACGGCGCCATCCAATTATGATAAAATTTCCCTTGCACCTTTTATGTCCTTATGGATCTGCATTTTTAGTTCATCAAAATGGTTGAATTTTTTTTCTCCCCGGATTCGTTTGATAAAATTAACCCGGATTTTTCGACCATAGAGATCAGCGTTAAAATCGATCAAATGGACTTCAACCGTAAACAAGTGATCGTCAAATGTCGGGCTGTAGCCAATGTTTGCAACCCCGTTGAATTGTCCTTCCGGTGTTTGCACGGTAACGGCATATACACCGGTTTTGGGGCAAAGTTCATCCTGGAGCTGAATGTTTGCCGTGGGAATGCCAAGCAGACGGCCCCCCCGGTTCCGGCCGGAGACAACCTGTCCTCTTATCTGATAATAACGACCCAAAAGAGGTTTTGCCTCCTCTACATTTCCGGCCTCAATTATTTCCCTTATGCGGGTGCTGCTAACCCGCTGGCCGCTGCCTGAAAATACAGGGACCCAGTCAGGGATCAGAACCTCAAAGGCAAGCTGACGCGCCTGCTGCTGTAAAAAAGCAACGTTTCCTTTGCGGTTTTTCCCAAAGGTGTAATCTTTTCCTATAACAATGGCTTTCATGCCGATTCTGCCGATAAGGATGTCATTTAAAAATGCATGGGCGGTCACGGCAGCAAAGGATTGATCAAAGGGCACGCATATGAGTACATCCATTCCGTTTTCTTCAATGAGTTCAATTTTTTGTTCAAGAACGGTGATTAAGGGCGGGGATCCGTTGCCTCCCAGGATCTTGACCGGATGGGGGTCAAAAGTCATGGCAACGGATGTGCCGTTTATGGATTCGGCTTTTTGCTTAACACAGCGTAAGATGGCCTGGTGGCCCATGTGAACGCCGTCGAAGTTACCGATTGCAACCACTGCATTTAAATAAGAGTGCCTGATTTCGTCTAAGCTATTTATGATCTTCATTTTGAAACCAATTCCAGTCCACTGGTAAATAAATAATCATCTTGACAACAGATTGTTTTCGATATATATAAAAAAATTCATTTTTGATCAATGATTGTTTTTTATACGGTTTCTGATGTAGCCGGGCGGATAAAACGATTATGGATATGCCGAAGTGGCGGAATTGGTAGACGCGCTAGGTTCAGGGTCTAGTTGGAGCATTCCAGTGGGAGTTCGAGTCTCCCCTTCGGCACCACTTTAAATTATGGCCGCAATCTAAAAAGGTTGCGGTTTTTTTTGTTTCGCGCAACCTGGACTGCGCAAGCCTTGACGGCTTCGTAAAAAGTCCAATATCTGCGTTACGCGCGATTTCTCAGAATTTCACGTACGGCTAAGTACTCTGCATTCTTCGGAATCGAGCAAGCCTTGATCCTGAATTTTTACCTGAACCCAGCGTTTCAGATTTTTTGTTATTTTGCTTGAATTTTTTTTGCATCTTAGCGAAACTGCGTTCATGATCATGGCGGATATTTTTGATAACAAACTGCATTAGATAATAAGGAAAGGTGGCTGTATGAAAACCAGACCCTGGCAGCGGCATTATGATTTTCAGGTACCTGAGAAATTTAAGTATCCGCAGATTCCTGCAAGCGAGTTTCTGATTCTGGCCTCCAAGCTGTTTCCGGACAAACCCGCTTTGAATTTCTACGGAACCGAGACCACGTTCTGGGAACTTCGGCGCAAGGTGCTGGCCATGGCCCGGGTAATGGGGGAGATGGGGGTTAAAAAGGGCGATCGTGTTGCTTTGCACCTGCCAAACAGCCCCCAGTATGTGATTGCCTTTTATGCAACGCTTCTCCTGGGGGCCACAGTGGTAAATTTAAATCCCATGTACACGGCTGACGAGCTTGTTGGCATCTGCGAAAATACAGGTGTGACGACCTTGTTTACCTTTGACATGGTGCTGCCCAATATCCGCGTTTTGACAGGGCGCGTGGAAATTCCCAGGGTGGTGGTAACCAGGGTAACGGATTTTATCGACGGATTTCCAGTCAGCACGGCAAAAGAACTTGAACTGGAGGAAGGATGGGGTCATTTTTCCGAACTGCTCGAGGGTGCCCACGGTGCAGGGCCGCCCAGGGTTGATATTAAGCCTTGGGATCCGGCCTTGATCCAGTTTACCGGCGGGACCACCGGTATTCCAAAGGGGGCGGTGCTGACGCACAAAAACCTGGTGGTCGGCACCATCCAGTGCGCCAACTGGGGTACGGCCATTACCGGACGGATTCCCGTCGAACGGCTCACCACACTTGCGGTGCTCCCGTTTTTTCATGTATACGGAACCATTGTGGTACTTAATTACTCCATTTATACCTGTTCAACCCAGGTTCTTGTGCCACGCTTTGAGCTCGACGAGTTTATGGGGCTTCTTTCGGGCTTTAAAGAGATCAGCTTTTTCCCTGCAGTGCCCACCATGATAAATGCCGTGGTCAATCACCCCAGGGCAGAGGAACTGGAACTGGACCGGCGGCTGGGATTGTTTAACAGCGGCGGCGGACCGCTGGCCACCGAGGTCATTGACCGTGTGGTAAGAATGGGCATCCCCTACAGCGAGGGCTGGGGTATGTCGGAGACCACCTCCCTGGGCATTGCCAATCCGGTTATGGGTCTTAAGAAAACCGGCAGCATAGGTGTACCATTTCCTGATGCGGATATTCGCCTGGTTGATCTGGTCGACGGCAAACAAGACGTGCCCAAAGGAGAGCCGGGCGAGATTCTGTTTAAAAGTCCCCTGGTAATGGCTGAATACTGGAACAATCCGGAGGAAACCCGCCACCAGCTCACTGAAGATGGCTGGCTTTATACCGGTGACATCGCGGTCATGGATGAGGATGATTACCTTTACATCGTGGACCGGAAAAAGGACATGATCATTGCAGGCGGCTACAATATCTATCCCCGGGAAGTCGATGAGGTGCTCTACCAGCATCCCAAGGTGGCTGATGCGGTTACCATTGGCGTGGCTGACGAATACCGCGGCGAGACTGTGAAGGCCTTTATCGTGCTCAAGGAAGGTGAACAGGCAACAGACAAGGAAATTATGGAATTTGCCAGGACCAAGCTGGCAGCCTATAAGGCGCCAAGGATCGTTGAGTTTCGTGAGGATCTGCCAAAGTCGGCGGTCGGCAAAATTCTCAGAAAAGAGCTGCGCAAGCAGGAGGA
>JAABTZ010000294.1 GCA_011389605.1 Desulfobacteraceae bacterium | reverse complement strand
CTTCCTGGTGTTTTTTTTAAATTTCTGCGTGGCATCCTGCTTTCTTGGCAGCCCGGCATCAAACTCCGAAAAAAAAGACAAACAACGCATGCAGCGATACCGGAATCTGGCCCAGATGTTTCGCACCGGTTCCAAAAAGGTTTATATCCCCCTTTCCCTGGTTCTTTCCATATTTGTCGCCATGCCTTTTTTTGAAAAATGGGAGAACATGCTCTTTTTTCTGTTCGGGCCCGGGGCCGGGATCAGTGATCCGGCCTTTGGCCGGGATGTTAGCTTTTATTTGTTTTCATATCCCATTTACCTGCTTCTGGAACAAAGACTTCTGATTTCCCTGGCCATTGTCATCGCCGGCCCCGCCCTTCTCTACCACATTGAAAGAAGAGTTCTTGGGCAAACTAATCAGCCCTTTTCAAAAGGGGCACGGATTCATTTAAATATTCTGGGGCTTGCCCTGGCGGTTCTGGCAGGGTGGGGATTATTTTTGAAGCGCTACGGGCTGTTGTATAACAGTGACCACCTGCCGCTTTTTTTCGGCCCTGGTTTTACGGAAATGAATATCACCCTGCCGCTGATCTGGGCCACCGTGATCTGCTGGGCAGCTGCGGCGGCGGCAATCCTCTATTATCTGAATTTTCGCAAACACCTGATGCCAGTCATCGGACTTGCACTGATTTTTACCGGCGTCTTTGCCCTGGGAAACACTTCTTTTGTGCATAATATTGTTGAAAAATACATAGTTTTGCCAAACGAACTGTCCAGGCAGAAACCTTACATTAAAAACAGCATCAAAGCCACTCTTTCCGCCTACGGACTTTCAGATGTTGAAACCAGGAAAATGGAAGTCAACCGGACACCATGGGGGAAAACCACGGACACCATACGAACCAACATCGACAATATACCCGTCTGGGATCGTCATCTGCTTGAAGATGTTTACGAACAACTCCAGAGCATCCGGCCGTATTATAATTTCACGGGCGTGGATGTTGACCGTTACAAAATCAACGGCAAAGTTCAGCAGGTCAACCTGGCGGCCCGTGAAATCAATCTAGACAAGCTTCCGGGTACGGGCAAAAACTGGATCAACCGGCATCTTCAATACACCCACGGCTACGGACTGGTCATGACCCCTGCGGCCCAGAGCGGCGAGCAGTTTATGAAATGGTTCATACGAGGTATCCCCCCGGTTTCAAACTACGGCCTTGAAATTTCTGAACCGGGTGTCTACTTTGGCCAGGAAAGCCTTGATTACGTCATTGTTCCAAATGATGCTGGCGAAATGGACTATCCGGACGGAGACTCCTTTGCCGGAACAAACTACCGGGGCACGACCGGCATCCGCGTTGACTCAATGTTCCGCAAACTTTTGTTTTCCATTTACTTCCAGGACCGAAATATATTTTTTACCTCAAAAACAGGCAATGAAAGCAAAATTCTTTTCCGCCGTAACATCGGCGAAGCCATCGGGCACCTGACCCCTTATCTCAAACTCGATGATGATCCCTACCTGGTTGTGACCGAAGACGGACTGTTCTGGTTTCAGGACGCCTACACACGTTCGGATCTGTATCCCAATGCCGAACCCTGGGACAACAAGCACAACTACATCCGCAACTCAGTAAAAATCATCATGGATGCATACAACGGCACCATTGACTATTATATCACCGATGCAGATGATCCGGTTGTCCGCGCTTATGACCGCATGTATCCGGGCTTTTTCAAACCTTTGGAGCAAATGCCGGAAACGCTCCGGTCCCATATCAGGTACCCAAAGGATATTTTTGAAATTCAGATGAAAATCTATGCCAAATATCATCAGACCGATCCCCAGACCTTCTACCGGGAGGAAGACCTCTGGGAATTTGCCCATCAGAGCCAAAGGGAAATCAGGGAAATCGGCTCCGAGTCAATGCGCTCCTATTATCTGACACTGGACCTGATTGAACCCGAAAAACCCGAATTCATGCTCATTTCACCCATGACCCCAGGCGGCCGCCCCAATCTGAGGGCCATGGTCATTGCAGGATGCGATGGGCCAAGGTACGGCAAATTCTATGTCTACAGCTTTCCAAAAGGCGAGCAGGTATACGGTCCTTCCCAGATAAGCGCCTTAATCGATCAGGACACCGAAATCGCAGAGCAGTTTACCCTCTGGGACCAGGTTGGCTCAGAGGTCAAACGGGGACGGATGATTATTTTACCCATAGCAGATGTTGTCTTCTATATTCAGCCTGTCTATTTAAGCGCTTCATCAGAGCTCAAAATTCCTCAGCTCCAGCGCCTGCTAGTCACCCAGGGCGATGTGGTGGTCATGGATGTTTCCCTGGAAAAAGCCTTTGACCGGATCAGGAGCCATACGCTTGTGCAGGGAAAACATCAGACTGAAAATGGGTCAGAACAGGTTCCGGCAATCCAAGCCCCGGAAAAACCGGATGAAAAAGTTTCAGAGGATGAAATACCATAGAAGGATAAACAGGAAACCTTTGAAACGCTCAATTCAGGTGTAACATACAAATGCGCAAAACCCGTGCTTCCATTATTGCCGTTGTTCTTTTGTTTTGCCTGATTGCCGGATTTCAGGCCGCCTGCTTTCTGATTGGCCGGACCGTTGAGCGCGGGCTGGCAGAAAAAATCAGCAGCAGATTTGATGTTCTTGTTAAAATTGAGGGGTTTAAATTCAACTGCATAACCGGAACTAATGCTGAAAGTATTATCATTGTCCCCCGGGATACAAATCAATTCCCAGACAGTCGTATCCTGGTAAATGACTTTTCCCTTTCCCATTGCCTAACTGGCCTGATTTTCGGGCAATACCGGCCCACCGGTATTGACATCAAACAGATGGAAGCCATAGCAGAGGCATCCTTTATCGAAGATTTTTTTGATATCGCGGATCAGTTTTATCCGGAAGGCCGGCTTCCGAAAATCAAAATCCGGAAAGCCGGCCTTTGGATGGAGCACCCATTTTTTGCACAGGGCCTTGAAATAAGCGGTTTGTCTGCCAAAACCCTTGAAAACGGTCATATCAGAATCAGCACCCGGGCATCTTTTGACAGCGGCAAAAACCCTGTGCAGGCCAGCATCATGGTTATGCCCGGACAAATGAAAGCCACGGCCCAACTGTCTGTATCAGAGTTTGACCCCTTTTGCCTTGATGCAATTAACCTTCCGGACTTTCCTTTAAATTTACCCAAAAAACAAATTAAAGGCAAAATCACCGGCCGGATTTCAGCATGCTACTGCCATGCTACCAAAAGCCTTGTTTTCACGGACGGCAGGTTTGAAGCCGCCGGCAGCCGTGTTCAATTTCCTTCTGCTGGTCTGGATTTTGAAAAAAGTCGTATAAAAAGTGCATGGGCAAAAGCTGAAGCCAGAAAAATTGATTTAAGCCTCCTGAATCTTTTTGACACATCCTCATTTCTGCCTGAACAATTTCGAACGGAAATCAGCAATGGCACTTTTAATGCCCGGGGTGATCTAAACTGGAATTCCTCAACCGGTATGGACTGGAATGCTGACATAACCGTGGAATCAGGCTCGGCCCTTCTGCCGGAGCTTGAAACCCGGATTGATTCAATTGATGCAGACCTGCGGATATCATTTCCCGGCCGCATTCATATCCGGCAAAGCCGGGGCCGGACATCCAACGGAGGCATTCATGCCTCCGGGCATCTGGATTGGAACAAAGATTTTCATACAAAAAACCATTTTATTGAAATAGAGCTAATCAGGATCGAACCAAACAAACAGATAAAGGCCCTTCTTCCGGGAGAAATCCAAAAAGCTGTTGACAACCTGCACCTGCAACAGCCCGGAATAAATGGTAAAATAGCTATTTCCTCCGGAAGCACGGAGCTTGATCTTGAGGTTTATGCCAAAAGCGCCCGGCTGCCGAATCTTCCCTTTGTGCTGAAAAATCCTTCTGCCCGGATCCAGTGGCAAACAGGATTGAAAACCGTTCGGTTTGAAAATGCAGAGGCCCGCCTGCAGGGAAAAACCGTGGAAGGAAACGGAGTGCTTCATATCGGCAAACCTGTTTGCGCGGATTTTACCATTTTTGGCCGCTACCTGCCCATCACCCCCGAGATCCTCGACTGGCTCGGCATTGATAGCGAAGCATGGGAAATCCAAGGCAAATACGATCTTGAGCTAAGGGCCGAAAGCTGGCGATCCGATACTGATAAACCCCTTAACCGGCTGCATGGCCTGGAGGCAAGCGTGGATATAAGGGATTTGTCTGTGACACATCCGGTTTACGGACAGATTGCAGATACCTGGTACGGGCATCTGGCAATTGCAGAAGACGGGCTTCGCCTTGCGGATTTCAGAGGCAATATTTTTAATACAGGCGTTGTTGCAAATGGAACCCTTCCTGTAAATGGCAGAAAGCAGACACGTCTCAGGGTTGAATCAAAAAAAATTTCCATAAACAAACAACTTCTTGACGCCCTGCCTGAAAAATTTGCCGGAATCTTTAAAAAATTCGATGTGCGCGGGCAAGGTGAGATCCAGACAGATCTGGAATTTAGAAAAAACAAAAAACTTCCGTCAGCAGCCAGCGTCACGGCCATCTTTTATCATCTGGAAACAAATCAAGGTCCGGTTCCCATGAGAGCAAACGGAAGCCTCCGGGCTGAAATCAGCAAAATCGGCACCGGCAACATG
>JAABTZ010000293.1 GCA_011389605.1 Desulfobacteraceae bacterium | reverse complement strand
AGGTTGGCCTCATTGACACGGGCCATGACAATGTCCAGTGCTTCTTCGGGATGATCAAAGGCGTACTGCCAGCCCCGGATGGAGGCCCGGACAAAGGCTTTGACCGTTTCAGGGTTCCGCATCAGGGTTTCTTGTCTGCAGTAAATCCCGTCCTCCGGAAAGTTTAGCCCGTGGTCGGCCAAAAGAAAGGTTTTGAGTTCTTCTGCGTCTATGCCCGCATTTAAAATAGCATAATATTCATTGTACCACATGGCTGAGGCCGCATCCACACCGCCCATAAGAAACAGGTTTACTGTATATCCCTGTGAAATGATAGTGACCTCCACCTGATTTTGGCGGAAGAAAGCCTGGGGCTGCAGCCGGAAATCGTCCCAAACGCTTACCCGTTTGCCTTCAAAGTCGGCCGGAGTTTCAATTCCGCTTTTTTTACGGGCTACCAGCATCAGGGCTGATCTTTGTACAATCTGGGCAACATTGACAAGAGGCACCCCCTGGTCGCGCAGGGCAATGCCGTCTGTGAGAAAAAGGGTGGCAAAATCGGTTTTTTTTGTTGCCAGGCCCGGGCCTGCCGGTTGTCCCGGGCCGCCATGCAAAATATTTACCGACAAGCCCTGTTGCTTGTAGAACTCTTTGGCCTGCGCAACGTAGTACCCTGCGAACTGGGACTGTGGCGACCACTGGGGAAGAAACGTCACCGGAGTCAGTTCCCCGGCTATTGCCGGAAAAGAAAGCACCGCCCAGATCCAGAGGCCGATAATGGCCGGAGTCGCTGCTGTCTGTTTTCGTTTCATCTCTTGTCCTGCTGTGGTTGGGAACGTGTCATTAACGGATTTCATGATAACTCAACTTTGACGGCTTCGTAAAAAGTTCAATATCTGCGTTACGTGCGATTCCTCAAAATTTCACGTACGGCTAAGTACGCTGCATTCTTTAAAATCGCGCAAGCCTTGATCTTGAACTTTTTACGGCACCATCTGAAAATCGACTTTTTATGAGTCCATCAACTTCTTTTTACAAGCATGCGCAGACGGTTTTTTCCGTGGCCATGCTCAAAATTTACGCTTTCAGTTTTATTTTCAATGATCCTCACCCCGATGTCATCGACTCCGGCTGTTTCAAGCAGATTTGCAGAGCCTTTGGGGCTTTCAAAAATGATTTCAATGCTATCATTTTTTTCCGAGTAGACAATGCGCAGGTCCAGGTTTATGGTTTTTGACCGGTCCTGATAGATGATCAGCACTTCTTCGACAATGAGCAGAATCTCGTTGATCTGTTTTGTGGTAAAGGCATGTTTTTCGCAGAACAGCTCGATATTGGCGTTCATTTTGTATAAATCAAAATCCGGGCTGTCGATGGAGTAATTAAAACTCCGGACCCGGTTTATGAAATTCCGCGTTTTTTCTCTTTCCGGATCATCGAAGATTAATGCGGGCCGTCCCTGCTCGTAGATCACACCCTCGTCCATGTAAAATACCCGAGTGGAAACATCTTTTGCAAAACCCATCTCATGGGTTACAATAATAAGGGTCAGTCCCTGCCGGGCAAGGCGGCGGATCACGGCCAGCACTTCGCTGACCATGGTGGGGTCCAGGGCCGAGGTTGGCTCATCAAATAAAATAATTTCCGGGTCCATGGAAAGGCACCTGGCAATGGCCACCCGCTGCTTTTGGCCCCCGGAAAGTTCTTCGGGCAGGCTGTCGATTTTCTCTGCAAGCCCGACCATTCTGAGCAGTTCTTCAGCCCTGCTGCCGGCCTTCTGAACGGATTTTCCAAGCAGTTTCACCTGGCCTATGGTTAAATTCTCCCGCACGGTCAAATGATTGAAAAGATTAAAGGACTGAAAAACCATGCCCATTTTGCGCCTGATTTCCGGAACATTTGTTTTTTTTGCCAGAATATCTGTGCCTTTGATCCGTATCTTTCCGCCGGTGGGCTGCTCCAGCAGGTTTAAACAGCGCAGAAAAGTGCTTTTCCCTGTTCCGGACGGTCCGATTACAGAGACGACTTCGCCTTTTTCGATTTCTACGCTGATGTCATCGAGCACGGTGACATGACCGAATTTTTTTTTCAGATGTTCGACTTTGATCAATTTGACATGGCCCGGGTAATTTTGCGTTTAGGGTTTACCTTGTATTCCAGGTATCCCAGGGATGCCATCAGCAGCCAGGAAATCATAAAATAAAGCACTGCAACCATGACCAGGGGAAAAAAGGCATCAAAGGTTCTGCTGCGTATGATATCGCTGGCCTTGGTCAGGTCCTGGACGGCCACATAGCCCACAACCGAGGTCATTTTGACCAGGGAAATCATTTCTCCTTTGTATACCGGCAGAATTCTGGGTACCGCCTGGGGCAGGACAATGTGGAAAAAGGTCTGCGCCCTGGTAAATCCCATGGCAATGCCTGCCTCTGCCTGGCCGGGATCAACGCCTTCAATGCCGCTTCTGTACATTTCGGACACATAGGCAGCAAAGTTTAGTCCAAAGGCGATCACTGACACAAACACCGGGTCGATGTCCACCGAGGCAAACACTACATAAAAGATTATCATCAGCAGAACCAGCACGGGCATGCCCCGCAGCAGCGAGATATAGATTTTCGCCGGGACCTGCATCAGGTGCCTTGAAGACATGCGCATAAAGCAGATCAGGCCGCCGAGCAGGGTGCCAAGCAATGTTGCCAGCACCGAGATGACCATGGTGGTCTTTAGCCCTTCTATGATAATCAGATATCGTTTTTGATGTATGATGTTGTCGTAAAAGCTCCCGGCAAGACCTGATAAAAAGGAGCTTTTTAAAACAGCCGCTGCCTGATTTGTCATCGCTGTGCTTTCAGAGTCTGACAAAGAAGCGGAGCTTTGCTTAGTTTCCTTGACAGCCTCCGGCCGGAGGCTGCTTGGAATCTGATACCATGCAATGGCGGCAGCAAAAAGCGTCAGCCCTAAAACGATTGTTTTCAACCGGAAAAATCTTTTCATTAAAAAGACGTCTCTATTCCCTGACCAAAGCGGCAATGCCGCCGGTATAATATGGTTCGGAGAAAAGCACCTTTTTGGCCCGCTCCTCGGAAATGGTTATGCAGGCGCCTATCATGTCCACTTTTCCAGCCATCAACGCCGGGATCATGGCGCCGAAATCCATGTTGACAAGTTTAAGCTTCTTGTCGAGCTTTTTGGCCAGCAGTGAGGCGATCTCAATGTCAAGTCCCACAATTTCCCGGGAACCATCCACAAAAGAAAACGGTTCGGTTACTGACGATGTCCCGAATTTGAACACGCCGTTGCTGCCGGTTTCAATTACCGGCATGGGCTCGGGTGCGCCCTTGTCGGGCAGCCAGCGCTGGAGCATGACCTCATAATGCCCGCTGGCTTTCAGGTCAGCAAGCAGATCATCAACAGCCTTTTTTAAGTCCTGGTCTTGCGGGCGCACGGCAAATCCGTAGTGATCAACGGTGATCATCTCCGAAAGCACCCTCATGCCAGAGTTTTTTGCTGCAATGTTTTTAAGAATGGGTTCGTCATAAGCCACGGCATCGGCCTTGTTGCCCTTTACCGCCATGCAGGCATCCAGCACGCTGTTGAAATATTTGAATTCAGCGTCCGGAAACCTGGACAATACAAGCTGGTCTGCAATAGTTCCTGTGGGAACGGCAAACTCCTTTCCTTCAAGCTGGGAAAGATCGGTGATTTTATCTCTTTTGCAGAATCCCGAACTTGTAAAACAAAGCATCAGTGCAATAATTATTGCAAGCGGCAGGCAGATTTTTTTCATCATGGTTGTGTCTCTTTCATTGATTTGTTTATAATGGCAAGCGAAAGTAGAAAAACGGCGCCTTGAAAAGAAGGTCCGGATCCTGTCAGTCTTTTATTTATTCGACCGGTGCCAGTGGATCTTTAGTTTTGATGGTCTCGTAAAAAGTCTGATTTCAGATGGCACCGTAAAAAGTTCAAGATCAAGGCTTGCGCGATTGCCGAAGAATGCAGCGTACTTAGCCGTACGTGAAATTCTGAAAAATCGTGCGTAACGCAGATATTGGACTTTTTACGAAGCCGTCAATATTTCAGATAGTGAAACGGCTCTATGGTGGCAAGGGCCTCTGTGCCCAGGGTCTTGAAACCCTTTTCCTCCAAAATCTTTCGGGTGTGCTCGATATCGGATACATCGAGCACGATGACCGCGGTTTTGTGGCTTTCAAGAACAAATCCATAGGCGTTTTCAATATTGACATGCTCTTTGGCAAGGTACTGGACCAGCCTGTCCATGCCGCCTGGACGGTCTTCTAAGATAACGGCTATGATTTCCTTTAGTTCGACGCTGATGCCTTCTTTTTCAAGGGCTTTGTGGGCCAGCCTGGGGTCGTCGACCATGATGTTTAAAAATCCACTACTGCCGAAAGATGAAATGGTAATGGCTCTTATGTTGAATTTTTCCCTGGAAAGGATGCTCGATACCCTGGCAAGCATTCCCGGCTTGTTTTCCACGGGAATGGTTAGTTGATAGGCAGTTTGCATTGCGCACCTTTTTTACGGTTAAAAGTTTATGGACTCGTAAAAAGTCAATTTCGGAAGTCAAAGTAAAAAGTTAAATTTGATGCTCTCGTAAAAAGTCTGATTTCAGATGGGGCCGTAAAAAGTTCAAGATCAAGGCTTGCCCGATTTTGAAGAATGCAGCG
>JAABTZ010000292.1 GCA_011389605.1 Desulfobacteraceae bacterium | reverse complement strand
GATCTCGGGATAGACAAATACGGAGGCAAAGGAGGTGTGCCGTTTGCCGCTGGCATTAAACGGGGAGATCCTCACCAGCCTGTGGACGCCTGTTTCCACTTTGAGATAACCGAATGCATTGCCGCCCTTGGCAGTAAATGTAACACTTTTGATGCCGGCCTCGTCTCCGGGCTGCAGATCCATTAGATCAACTTTATAATCTTTTTCCTCACACCACCTGGAATACATGCGAAAAAGCATTTCCGCCCAGTCCTGTGCTTCGGTGCCCCCGGCTCCAGCATTTATGGAAACAATGGCGTTGCGCTCATCATCGACACCGCTTAGCATTATATCCACGGAAAACTTCCGGATCTGTTTTTCCAGTTTTTGGGCCTGGCGACGGACTTCGGCCAGGGCGGAATCATCTTCTTCCTCCTCTGCGAGTTCCAGCAGCACCGAAGAATCTTCTATTTCACCGTACAGTGCCTGCCATCTTTCCAGGCGCTGGCAGAGGCGGGAACGTTGCTGAAGAATTTTCCGTGCATGATCCGGATCATTCCAGAAGCTTTCTTCTGCAATCAGGCTTTCGATTTCAGCAAGACGGGTTTCAGTTGCAGGGATGTCAAAGATACCCCTTTAACTGTTCAATTTTTTTATATAGTTCGTTGACCATGGATTTAAGTTCTTCAGACATTTTAAACATGTCCTCCTTGAATTATATTTATCAAAATATGATGAGCCTGTAAAAAGTCTTTTTTACAGGCAGTGTTAAGTAAAATCAAGAAGTTATTTCTCTATTGTTTGGCGATTATATCAGTTTTAGGACTTTTTACGAGTGCGTCAAAATATGGACATCACCCTCCTTATGAGGTTAAATCCGGCTGTTTGTCTATTATGCTGATTTTTTATCTTTATCAGGAATGACGGCGAATTCTCAAGTCTTTTCTCAGACCGGCAATAACCAGCAGCAGGGCCGCGGCAGCGCATAACCAGGGCAGAAGATGAGGAAAACGCGTATAAAATGAAAGGTCAGGCTTATTGGGAACAATAACATCACGTGTAATAGTCATGGTTTCAAAGACAGGAGAAACAGCCCGGATACGGCCGGCTGAATCAATAAACCCGCTTATGCCGGTATTTGCCGCCCGCACAAGGGGCCGCCGGTTTTCAACTGCCCTGAAAACGGCCATGGAAAAATGCTGAAAAGGCGCCGAAGTTTTGCCGAACCATGCGTCATTGGTTATATTTACCAGTAGGTCAGCCCCGGTCCTTGCCATGGCAGCCGACAGATGGGGGAAAATAATTTCATAGCATATCTGCACCCCAAGATCCTTGCCGTTGACCGAAAGAAGATATCCTGGCTTTCCAGGGGTAAAGTCGCTGGCCTCTGGCACCATTTTGCCCAGAAACGGCAGCCATTTTTTCAAAGGCACATACTCACCAAACGGCACCAGGTGAACCTTGTCATACCTGCCCGCCTCAAGTCCCTGCGGGTCAATGAGATAGGCGCTGTTAAACAAAAGAAACCTGTCGCTCTTTGAATCATATTCATAGGCCGGCGAACCCACCAGAAAATGTGTGCCCATCTGAGCTGCTGTCTCAAGGACCTGGTCGGTGCGCTGCTGATCATAAAAAAAGTAAAACGGCAAGGCGGTTTCCGGCCAGACAATAAGGTCCGGCTCCCTGGATATAACAATTTCTGAAAGGCTTGAATACTTATCCAAAGTGGCCTGGACATAGTCATCATCCCACTTAATTGACTGTTCGATGTTTCCCTGGATCACTGACACCCGCATATGCCCATGGTCATCAGTATCCCGGTCTGCCAAAGTGATCCGGTACCAGCCGTATGAGGTATTAAAAAAGACGATAACAACAATTACAAGAACCCCGGCAAGCAAGGCTTGCCGGCCTGTGCGCACATTCTTCCAGGTTTGCCCGGAAACGCGCATTAAAATAACAAAAAAAGCTGCTGAAACCGCGCATACAAAAAACGATATCCCGTAGACGCCAAGCAGATCCGCAGACTGAATCAGCCAAACATAACGGTACTGGCTATAGCCAAGCAACCCCCACGGAAACCCTGAAAACAAATAAGTTTTCATATACTCCAGAGCAACCCAGAATACCGGCACGGCCGGCAGAAGAAACACCGGACGATCAACGGTGAGGACAAGCGCCCATGCAAACACCCCCAAATACAGTGCAAGGTAGAAAGCCAGCAAAAGCATGGCAAAAACGCTGAGCCATACAGGCAGCATTCCGTAGCGGTGCATTGTTGGCACAAGCCAGTAAAGAAGGGACACATAATGGACAAACCCGGCAAGCAGGCCCAGTAAAAAAGCCTCCCTGCCATCTGCCTTCCGTATGGCTGCAAGCAGGATCAGCGGCCCGAGCCATGCCGCAAACCCGGCACCAACATTGTCAAAAGCGCATGTCAGGGCCGCTCCTGCAGCAACGCTTAAAAATATGCGAACGATTTTTTCCGGATCAAGTTTCATGGAAGGCATTATTGATGAGTCTGTAAAAAGTCTTTTTTACAGGCAGTGTTAAGTTTTAAGTTATTAAGTGTTAAGTAAAATCAACCGAAAAAATACATAGCACAGGTGCCCGTAAACTGGCAAGCAGCTCTATGTTTTTCAACTCAGGCCCATAAACATTCCAATACCTAAATTGAGTGATTTTTCTAAGTTTGCCGCAGATACAAGGAAGATGCAGACTGGCTATAGTCAACTATGCCAGGCTGCATCTGAGGCAGTAGATGCGGTGAAATTGGAAATTACGGAGGGTTTTAGATTTTTAAAATATAAATTGATGTTATCCTTTAAAATTGATGGCACCGTGAAAAGTCCAGGATCTGCGTTACGCTCCGGCCGTTATTCCTTGTACCCCCAGGCGGCAATCAATGCTTTACTTGCAAACCGGATACTGTTATAAGTTTTAGCCGTAAAAACCAATTCTTATTCCTGTTTTTGCTGCTGCTAACCGTGACCCTTGCCGGACACCCGGAACCTGCAATAAGGAGGCCGCTTTTGGTGACATCCGTAAAAGAAGTGCTGGAATCAAAAAACATAGCTATCTTCGGTGCGTCCCGAAACCCCTTAAAACCCGGCGCCCTGCTGATTGCAACCCTTCAGGAAAACGGCTTTAAAGGACGCATCGCGGGCATTAACCCCGGAGGCGGATCATTTCAGGGCGTATCATTTTATCAAAGCATCGAAGACGTCCCCTTTGAGGTCGGCCTGGTTTCAATGATCATTCCCCCGCCGGCGGTGCCAGAAGCGCTCAGGGCCTGTGCAAGAAAAGGCGTCAAGGGGGTAGTGATAAGCTCGGAGGGATTCTCCGAATCCGGCGATGCCGGCCGGGCCATCCAGGAAGAAATCAAAACCATCCTCCGGGAAACAGGCATACGCGCATTTGGGCCCAATACTCTGGGCATTGTCAATACAGAAACGGGGCTGACCACGTCTTATTTCGCCAACCGGAATATGCTCACACCCGGTTCCGTAGGGTTCGCCGCTCAATCAGGCATCTTTGTGGGGGCTTTGCTCATGCACATGGGCGCCTTTCCTGTTTATCGCATTTCAAAAGGGCTGGGATTGGGCAACAAGGTGGATGTTGACGAAAGCGATGCCTTAGAATACCTTGCCGGAGACGATCAGACAAAAATCATCGGCATGTACCTGGAAGATATTCGTGACGGAAATCGGTTTTTCCAGGCAGCCCGAAAGGCAGTCCGGCAAAAACCTGTGATCCTGCTCAAGGGGGGACGGAGTGAAGTCGGCGGTACGGCCGCGGCATCTCATACTGCAAGCATGGCCGTAAACGATGCCGTTCTTGATGGAATCCTCCGTCAGGCGGGTGTTCTGCGGGTGAAAAAAATAGAGGAAATGCTTTCCATGATAATGGGCTTTCAGTGGGCGCCCCTACCCCGGGGCAACCGGATTGCCCTTGTAACCTTCAGCGGGGCCCAGGCAATCATGTCCCTTGACCGCGCTTCGGAATCAGGCCTGGAACTGGCCCGGTTCAGGCCCGAGACCATAGATCGCCTGGCAACGGTAATATCCACGGTCCCGAAGCGAAAAAATCCCGTGGACACATACCCGGACATGAACATTCACGGATTTGAAAAAACATCGCTGTCCATTATGGAAGCCCTTTTTGACGACAAAGGAGTGGACGGCATTTTCTTTATCTCCTTTGCCGCCTACGGCACAGACGCACTTGGCCCCCTGGCGCAAATGATCCGGGAAAAGGCAAACAAGCCCGTGTTTGTTTCACTCCTGGGTGATCCCGGCCAGGAGGCGCTCTGCCGCTCCTTTTTCATGGAGCAGGAAATTCCCTACTTCGATTACCCTGAGACAGGTATTGAGGTTTTTGCCCGCATGTGGCAATACGCAAAGCATAAAATGTGAGGACGCCCTGATCCCAAACCATTTTCACCTGCTGCTGAAAACTTGAATATTTCGGCCCCAACGGTGAGTGTGGCGGTCAAAAAAGAAGGCAGAATCGCCAGAATAGTGCGAAGGGGCGTTGGCCAAACCAAGAGGATCGGGGCGGCAAAATCCATAGAAATCGGGATGTCTCAAAGATTATCGCGGAACATCCCACAAAAATTCAAAATATGAATATTGATGGAACCGTAAAAAGTCCAATATCTGCGTTACGCGCGATTTTTCAGAATTTCACGTACGGCTAAGTACG
>JAABTZ010000291.1 GCA_011389605.1 Desulfobacteraceae bacterium | reverse complement strand
TTAAAGCAAAAGTGGCTTAAACCTTTTAAATTATATTTGAAACAAAATATTTAAAAATTTGAAACGCTCAGTTTAGGTTAAAGATTTTTACATTGAGAGCCGGAAGGGATTTTGTAAATACTCCTGAAAATATCACTATCAAAGCCTTGCACGCTGGTCAACAGATACCGGTTTTTATCAGCAGTTTTCAGTCGCAGCCCGGAACTTGAACTGGGCGATTTTTTACGGGTTCTTAAAAATTGATGGAACCGTAAAAAGTCCAAAATCGCGCAAGCCTTGATCTTGAACTTTTTACGGCCCCATCTGAAATCAGACTTTTTACAAAAGCATCAAAATTAATTGCTTTTAAAAATCTGAAACGCTCAATTTAGGATGAACTTAGGTTTGGCAGCCGGGTGCAGGCTTGCATCGCTGGCCATTGTCTTGTAATCTGATTATTATGGTATTTGTAATGTGCTGCCATAACCTAAAACCTAAATGAGAGGAAAATGCCATGGGAGACAAACAACAGGGAAAAAGCAGGCAGCGGCCTCCTCTGGATTTTACAAGCAGCGCATTTCACTGGGAAGGCGGTTTGTATGAAGACGACACTGTGGCCGGACTAAAGCATGACATTGTCCGGCATATAGTCTCCAGCCTTGGCAGTGATTATGCCCGGCGCAGCGAATACAACTACTATCACGGCCTGGCCCTGGCAGTGCGCGACCGGATGATCGACCAGTGGATCAAAACCCAGCGATCTTATTACGATGAAAACAGCAAACGGGTCTATTATCTTTCCATGGAATACCTTCCCGGCAAATCCCTGATCAATAGTCTGCATTGCCTGGGCATTTATGATTTGGCAAAAAAAGTCCTTGCTGAATTTGATCTCAATCTCGAGGATCTGGCCGAGGTGGAGTGGGATGCCGGACTGGGAAACGGCGGGCTTGGACGCCTTGCCTCCTGTTATCTTGATTCCATGGCCACAAAAGGCGTATCAGGCTATGGCTATGGAATTCGTTATGATTACGGAATGTTTCATCAGATAATTAAAGACGGCGCCCAAGTGGAAAGTCCGGACAACTGGACCAAACAGGGAACCCCCTGGGAGTTTGAGCGGACCCGGTTTTTAGACGAGATTAAGTTTTACGGCCGTGTTCATTCCTGGGTGGATGACCAGGGCCGTCTTCGCCATGATTGGGTTGACACGGAAAAGGTACTGGCCATGGCCTGTGATATGCTTGTGCCGGGCTACCAAAACGGCGAGGCCATTAATATGAGGCTCTGGGCTGCCAGGTCCGACACTGAGTTTAACCTGGATTACTTCAACAGCGGCGACTATATTGGTGCAGTAGAGGCAAAAATCAAAGATGAGGTCCTCTCAAAGGTGCTTTACCCCAACGATGAAGAACTTGTCGGAAGAGAGCTGAGGCTTTGCCAGCAATATTTTTTCGTTGCCGCCTCCCTGGAGGATATCCTGCGCCGGTATAAGAAGAAATTCTCAGGTTTTGACAAACTGCCCGATAAGGTGGTCATTCAGCTAAACGACACCCATCCGGCCATTGCCATTGCAGAGTTGATGCGCATTCTTGTGGACCAGGAACTGCTTGACTGGGACACGGCCTGGGGCCTTTGTACCCGTGTGTTTGCATATACCAACCATACCGTGCTGCCCGAAGCCCTGGAAACCTGGTCCTGCTCGCTTATGGAGCGGGTTTTGCCACGTCATATGCAGATAATATATGAAATCAATCATCGTTTTCTTAAATGGGCTGATAATAATATTCCGGCCGGCTTTGATCAGGGGGCTTTCAAAGATCGTGTGTCCATAATCCAAGAGTATCCGGAAAAGAAAGTACGCATGGCCAATCTGGCCATAATAGGTAGCTTTTCGGTTAACGGAGTGGCTGCCATGCATTCAGAAATTATTAAAAAAAGGGTTTTCCCGGAGTTTTTCGCGATTTTTCCCGACCGGTTTAAAAATATCACCAACGGCATCACCCCCCGGCGCTGGTTAAACCAGTGCAACCAGGATCTGGCGGGACTTATCTCGGAAAAACT
>JAABTZ010000290.1 GCA_011389605.1 Desulfobacteraceae bacterium | reverse complement strand
AACTGCCGGACGGCTGGCTTTGTAATCTTGAACAGCTCCGCGGCCTTGTCCCCTATTCCGATGATCCTGATTTTTGCACGCGTTGGAATCAGATCAAGCGTGCAAACAAAAAGCGGCTGAATGATTACGTTCAGCGCAAGACAGGCATCAGGTGCAATCCGGATGCAATGTTTGACGTACACGTCAAGCGCATCCACGAATACAAGCGGCAGCTTTTAAACGTGCTCCACGTGATCACCCTTTACAATCGCATCAAGTCTGATCCCGGCGGACAGTTCACCCCCCGCGCCGTGTTTTTCGGCGGCAAGGCCGCTCCGGGATATTTCATGGCCAAGCTGATCATACGGCTGATAAATGGCGTGGCTGACGTTGTAAACAATGATCCGGATACCGAAGGCAGACTGCAGGTAATTTTTCTGCCAAATTACTGTGTTTCCCAGGCTGAAAGGGTTATTCCCGCAACGGAGCTCTCAGAGCAGATTTCCACGGCAGGCTTTGAGGCATCGGGGACCGGCAACATGAAATTTGCCCTAAACGGGGCACTTACAATCGGAACCCTGGACGGGGCCAATGTGGAGATGTTAGAAGAGATCGGCCGGGACAACATGTTTATTTTCGGCAACACAGAAGAGCAGATAGTTGCCCTTCGCCAGGGCGGCTATAACCCCTGGGATTTCTGCAAAAACGATCAGGAACTGAAAACAGCCATTAACAGCATTTCCCGGAATTTATTTTCACCCAACACCCCTGGTCTTTTTGCGCCCATTGTCAACTCGCTTCTGGACCACGGCGACAAGTTTTTTGTTCTTGCCGATTACCGGGCTTACGTGGATTGTCAGGACCGGGTGGCTCAGCTATACCTCAACCAGGATGAATGGACCCGGCGCTCGATTTTAAACACTGCCAGCATGGGCAGGTTTTCAAGCGATCGCTCTGTTGCAGACTATGCAAGACTAATCTGGGGGATAAAGCCTTTGTCTTCCGGCCCGGCTTGATGCTGGATGCTTTTCGGCCAGGTCCGCGGTAAAATCAGTGCGCATTCACAGGATTCGGCCTGTTTGGCAGGCCTTGTTTGCGAGGCTCTATCGTGATGTAAACTATTTTTTTATTTTTGAATCAACATGTCCTCCCAAGGGGTGAGCAAGTGAAATGGTGGGAGCAAATCAGCCTGTCAAAGCGTATTATTGTCCATGTAGCCCTTCTTGAGCTCATTGCCATTCTCATCGGCGCAACTGCCATCTGGTATGCCGTTGGATTCAGAGATACTGTCAACACCTTGGTGGACAGGCAGATCAAGGCCCTGGAGGCTTCCCGGGAAATGGAGAACGCCCTGGCAAACCAGAAAGGCTTTGCCACCTACTATTTTTTAGACAGCGATCCCAAGTGGCTCCAGGAATTGTCCAACTACCGCGATATCTTCCGCAGCTGGCTTGAAGCCGCCGAAAAAATGGATCAGCATCCGGCCCATGCCGAACTTGTCCGGAAGATCAGCCGCCAGTATCAGGAATACATTCGCAAAAAAGACAGCATAATTGAAATGTATCGAAGCGGCGACCGGAAAAAAGGTGAGCAGATGCACTGGGATGTTCGCAGCAAGTTTTTTGAGTTAAACAGGATGTGCCGCTCATATAAAAGTTTAAACCAAGAAGAAATTTCCCGTTTTCGGGAAGGTGTCCGGGAAAAATCCGCCAAAATGGCTTCCTTTGTGGTTGCAGGCTTGATTGTATCTGTTGTGCTGGGGGTCTTTATGGCCTTTTTGCTAATTGTTCAGGTCATCGGTCCTATCCGCCGACTTGCGGCCATGGCTCCGGAGTCCCAAGAGCCTGGTGGGACTGCGCCTGGTGGGACTGCCAATGAGGTTGCAGTGCTGGGAGACAGGGTCAGGGGAATGATTGCAGATATGGGCAGGGCACACAGCGAGCTGAAGCAAAGCCAGGAAATGCTTATGCATTCGGAAAAAATGGCCCTGGTGGGAAAGCTTGCAACCGAGGTGGCCCACAGCATTCGCAGCCCCATGACCTCAATTAATATGAGGCTTTTTTCTCTTAAAAGAAGCCTTGATCTGACAGAAAACCAGAACGAGGATTTCGAAGTGGCTGCAGAGGAAATGCGCCGCCTGGACAATATTGTACGAAATTTTCTGGAATTTTCCCGTCCTCCCAAACTTCACAAGCAGAAGACAGATATTTCCTGGATCATAAGCATGACCCTGGAGCTTCTGGAATACCGCTTAAAACGCCATGATGTTGAGGTGATAAGAAAGCGGGCTGAATTCATGCCTCCTGCACAAGCTGACCCTGAGCTGATGAAGGAGGTTTTTGTAAATCTTATTGTCAATGCATGCGAGGCCATGGGCGAGGGGGGAAAGATTTTTATAGAAGAAAGCCTGTCAAAATCCGGCGGCCGCCCCTGTGAGATTCAGATCAGTATACGGGATACAGGCCCTGGCATACCAGAAGAAGCAAGGCATCAGATTCTGGAACCCTTTCATTCCACCAAGACCCAGGGCACAGGCCTGGGTCTGTTTATAACCTCCCGTATTATACGGGAGCACGGAGGTCGCCTTGATCTGCATTCCGCAGAAGGTCAGGGGGCGACCTTTATTGTAATACTTCCCATGTCTGAAGGAAAACCAGAT
>JAABTZ010000030.1 GCA_011389605.1 Desulfobacteraceae bacterium | reverse complement strand
ACACCTGCATTGGCCGCTGCCGCGGTTACCTCAAGAGCTACTTTCTCATTGGTGCTGTATTCGAAATACAAATCGCTTTGCTTTGCCATCTGGAAAAAATTGGCGGAAATCTCCGAGGACGGAGTTCCCGGATATGTGGCGGCAAAGGCCAGGCCAGCCTCCACGGCTCCCCGGGCGATGGCTTCATTGCCAAGAAGCATCGTTTTTTCGCCCGCATTGTCCCGCAGCAGTTTATGCATACGCCATCTTCCTTATTATACAGAGTTTGATTTTTCCACTTGCCGGATTATATTTTAAAAAACATATATCATGGAAATAAAGAGTGTAAAGAATTTTTCACAGGACCGCGGATAGACGCGGGGGCCGCCAAAGAGCTTTTTCAGACAATTCGAGCATTTCCGCGGGTGACAAACGTGTTTACAACAACGGCAGGATTGGATATAAATTGGGTTTATTTATCTGATACCTTAACATGAAAATTTTTAAATTTGATGAGCCTGTAAAAAGTCTTTTTTACAGGCAGTGTTAAGTTTTAAGTGATTAAGTGTTAAGCAAAATCAAGAAGTTATTTTTTTATTGGTTGGAGATTATATCGATTTTAAGGCTTCCAAGGAAATCATTTTTTTGGGCTCTGATGAGATTGCACTTCGTTGCCCTGACGGCGGTGCGGAAAAGTGGGTTTCCGAGCGGAAATTGAGGCTCCAGGAGCCTCCTGGAGCGGGGAAACTCCTTTTCCGTGCCGCCGATCAGCCAGGGAGCTTACGGGTTTCCTTTCTGCAAAAATACCGCCGTGGGCGGGGTAAACAGCTTTTTACGAATCCATCAAATCTGCTGCGGATGCAACTTTTGAAATTAAAGGAGTACCATGGATGAAAGAACCACACTGGTGATTGCCACGCGCAATCCCGGAAAAACCAGGGAAATAGGGGAACTGCTGGCAGGTTATCCGGTAACTATCAAAAATCTTGATGATTTCGGACCGATCCCTGAAATTGAGGAAGACGGCGAAACCTTTGATGAAAACGCCTACAAAAAAGCCTCTTTTGCTTCCCGGGTACTTGGACTGCCCGCACTTGCAGACGATTCAGGACTTTGCGTCAACGCCCTTGACGGACAGCCCGGGGTGCATTCAGCCCGGTTTGCAGGAAACCAGGCCACTGACGCCGAAAAATGCCAAAAACTGCTTGAAATGATGGAAAGCTCCGGGGACAGGAGCGCGGCATTTGTATGCGTCATATCCATTGCCGTGCCCACCGGGGCAGCCCTTACCTATGAAGGCCGGTGCGAAGGTGAAATTCTCCTGGAACCGGCCGGGGATAACGGATTCGGTTATGACCCGGTTTTCTATTATCCGCCGCTGGGAAAATCCTTTGCTCGGCTGCCTGCTTCAGAAAAAAACCGAGTCAGCCACAGAGGCCGCGCTCTTGCCGAAGTCCGGGAGGAATTTGACAAAGTGCTCAAATGGATAAATCTGCAGATGCCGGTGGCGGAAAAATTCGCCGGCCGGTCGGAAAACGAACCAATAACCCCTTAATAAAGCAGGAATTCCCATGGCCATTGAAACCCTTAATCAGATGATCGCCACCCATCCTGAAGTGCTTAGCAACTTAAAACGCGCCCAGATCACAAGGTATGCGGTAAATCAACGGGAGGCCCTTGTGCTGCCATGCGGGGCCCTTTCAACGTGGACGCCTCCGGAATCAACCGGCCGGTCCCCCAAAGACACGGTGATAGTCAGATACCCGGAACTGGAGGAACACATTGACTGGACATCACCAAACAACCTTTCCATTGATCCGGACATCTTTCAAAGGCTCTGGATTGACGCGTTGACCGAATTATGGAAAAAACCCCGGGTCTATGTCACAGACCGCGTCATAGGGGCTGATCCCAAGTATGCCCTGCCTGTTCGGACTGTAACCGATTTTGCCCTGACCAGCCTTTTTACCATGAACATGTTCCGTCCCGTTCCTGGAAATATCAAAGAAAGCATCTTTGCCGACAAGAGATTTACACTGTTGGTTGTCCCTTACGACAAAATCGATACATCCAGATACCAGGGCGAGTTAAGAAGGCGCGAAGACGGCTCCACTTCCGACATGCTAATTGCCGTGGACTTTAAAAACCACCTGGGGCTTGTGTATGGTTCGGCTTATTGCGGCAGCGCCAAAAAGCTCATGTTTACGGCCATGAACTATTATCTCCCCCATGAAAACATCCTGCCGCTGCACTGTTCTGCAAATGAGGACAGAAACGGCGAGATTTCACTGTTTCTTGGACTTTCGGGCACCGGCAAGACAACCCTTTCAGCCGACAAAAACCGGTCTTTGATCGGAGATGATGAACACGGCTGGGATGAAAGCGGCATAGCCAACTTTGAACACGGCTGTTATGCAAAGTTAATTGATTTGGACCCGGAAAAAGAACCCGAAATCCACAAAGCCGTGTTCAGCCACAGGCAGATAGAGGAAAATGGGGTCATCATCGAAAACTGCATGACATATCCCGATGGAACAGTTGATCTGTCTGATTCCCGCCTGACCCAAAACAGCCGGGTATCGTATCCCCTTCGGTATTTAAGCAATGTAAAAATCAAGGGTACCGGCGCCCATCCATCGACCATCATTTTTCTTACAGCGGATGCAAACGGCATCCTGCCGCCCATCTCCCGGCTCAATGCAGAGCAGACAATGCTCTGGTTTCTCATGGGCTATACCAGCAAGCTTGCAGGCACCGAAACCGGGATCAAGGAACCTCAGACGACTTTTTCCAGATTTTTCGGCCAGCCCTTTATGGCAAACAAGCCATCCTATTATGCCAACCTGCTGGGCACAAAAATGAAGCAGCATCAAACCCGGGTTTTTCTCGTCAACACGGGCTGGAGCGGTGGGCCCTACGGAACAGGGTCAAGAATTGACATCACGCTTACCCGGGCCATGCTTGACGCTGCCATGGAAGGAAAGCTCGATAACGTCACTTACACGGAAAACAAACTATTCCACCTAAACGTTCCCGATTCCTGCCCCGGAGTACCCGGGGAGATTCTGCACCCGGAAAGCACCTGGCCTGATCGCGACTCCTTTGAACAAAGGGCCGATGCCCTGGCGCGGGAGTTTTCAGAATATTTTGACAAGGCTTATGGAAACGCCGGCATTGATGATGCGGTCCGGGCCCAGTGCCCGGGCAAATAAACGCTCAGTTTAGGTAAATCTAAATACGGAACTAAAAACCAGAAATGTCTAGTTCAGACCAAGATGACAAGGAAATAGAGACATCCCACAGGCAGCGAATGGCAAAACTGGCTGCCGACAGGCAGCAAATCCTGGTGCTGCCGCCGGAAAAAGCCCTGGACAGGATACTGGACCATCCCAGGGCCACCGCCCTGGTCCACTCCATGGCGGAAGAAGACCTTTTTTTTCTTATTCATGAAATCGGCACAGAAGATGCCCTTGAATTGCTGGCCATGGCATCCAACCGGCAGTGGGAATACCTGCTGGACCTGGAGATATGGAACCGCGACCGTATAGACAGCCATGCACTTGGCCACTGGTTGAGCCTGCTTAACCAGGCCGATGCCCAGCGCTTTAACAATTGGTGTATGACCGAAAAATCAGAACTTTTGGAGTATTATCTCCATGAAGCAATCGATGTCCTTGTCCTGGATGATCAGGATGACACCGGAGATCTGCCTGACGGTTTTTTCACCATTGACGGGGTTTTTTATCTTTGCATCCGGGATGATTTCCTCAATGCCATAGAAGACGAAGAAAGCCGGGAGCAGCGTGAAAACTTTATCCACAGGCTGCTTGAGCGCCTGGCAGATGAAGACCTGCTGACCTATCAGACCACCTTGCTCAGATGCGTCAATGTTATGACTTCAGAAAGCGAAGAGGAATCCTTCAGATTCCGCAATGTGCGCCTGGCTGAAAAGGGTTTTCTGCCCTTTGAAGAAGCTGTGGGAGTATATGCGCCCATGAAACCTGACTCGGTGCGCAGTCGTCCGACGCGCTCCACGGCAGCTGAAAGGGGCACGGATTTCACCATGCCCGTGCCTGTGCACCACGGGTTTCTGATGAGCGGCCCGGGCCTTTTTAGCACCGCCCTGTGGAAAATTGAAACCAGGGATCTGCTCGATAGCCTTCAGGTTGAATTTGCCACCCTTTGCAATCAGATAATTGCAGCCGACCAGGAACCCGTGCGCCAGAGGGAAGGCCTGCAGCATGTTGTCCAAAAGGCCTGCGGATATTTGAGCCTGGGCCTGCATCGCCTGGCCGAAACCAGAAAAGCTCCGGAACCGGAGCAGTGCGCACAGATTTTAAGCACCTACAGCCTGGCCGATATTTTCCGCACCGGCTACGGCATGGCCGTTGAACTCCAGCAGAAGGCCAGGAGATGGAAGGCAAACAGCTGGCATGCCCGCCAAAAACTGTCTTTAAGCTTCTGGGGAGAAAGACTGGTTGGTTTTATCGGCGGGCTTCTGCTGGCCAGACCCAAATTTTTCGACAATTACAAATCAGGCCGGCTTTACCGGGAATTTGAAACCATGGAAGACATTGAAACTGCCAGGGAAGCTCTTGAGGAGACCATGGCCTTTGATCATGTGCTTTCTTTTCTTAAAATCGATACAACCTGCCTGCCGGATGGTCATTTTATAACTTATGAAAACCTTTTGCTCACCCTCTGGGCAAAACAGCGCCTGGGCCTGCCTGCCGGTCCGGAGCCCGTTTCCCTGGAAACTTTCCGCCCGTTTTATAGCCAGATGTGGGAAGAAAACACAAAATCCCCCCAAATCAAAAACTCAGTGAAATCCGATTTTCTGTCCTGGCTCAGCAGTGCCGGTGCCACAGAGGTGACAACTTTGTCCGCACAGCTGGGACATGCCCTTGAACTTCTGTTTGACCGGATTGAGGAAGAATACGGATCTGTTTCGCCGGCCGACCTGGATCCCAGGTTTGTCAATTTATTTATTCTAAAAAAAACTAAACCCCAATCCTGATGACACTTCTTGTAATTTATCTGTTAATAGCCCTGGGCGTTTCTTTTCTGTGCTCAATAATGGAATCGGTTCTCTTGTCGATAACACCCAGCTTTGCGGCAGCCTTTGAAGAAGTACACCCCAGAACCGGAAAACTTCTGCGCAGATTGAAAACCGATATAGACCGGCCCCTTGCCGCCATCCTAAGCTTAAACACCATAGCCCATACAGTGGGGGCTGCGGGAGTGGGCGCCCAGGCGGTGACGATTTTTGGCAGTCAGTACCTGGCAGCCGTATCAGCTGTGCTCACTTTCCTGATTCTTATCGTCTCGGAGATCATTCCCAAGACCATAGGAGCGCTTTACTGGCGGGCTCTTGCCCGGCCCACCATACTGCTGCTTCGAAGCCTGATAATAGTACTTTATCCCGTGGTTCAGCTTTCTCAAATGATCACCCATGTGTTTTCCAGGGGCAAAAAAATCAAACCCGTCACCCGGGAGGAAATCCGTGCTCTTGCCGACCTTGGCTTTGAAGAAGGCCTGTTTCTTGAAAAAGAATCCCGGATCTTAAAAAATCTCATGCGCCTGAGCTCTCTTCGGGCCTCTGACGTCATGACCCCCCGAAAGGTGATGTTTGCACTGGCAGAAGGTATGCGCATCAATGAGGTATATAAAAAACATCCCAGCATTCAAGTCTCCAGAATCCCGCTTTATGCATCCGACAATAAATCCATTACACGATATATTCTAAAAGACGACCTTCTTCTGACCCTGGCCACGGGGGATGCCACCCGCCCTGTTTCCGCTCTTGGCAGAGACATGCTGGCAGTGCCTGAAACCGTCAACCTGTTTCACCTTTTTGAACAACTGCTCGACAGGCGTGAGCACATTGCCTTAGTGGTTGATGAATACGGAGGCACTGCCGGGCTGGTGTCCATGGAAGATATTCTGGAGACCCTTTTGGGAACTGAAATCATCGATGAAACAGACACTATTCCCAACATGCGCAAATGGGCCAGAAAGCAGTGGTATGAAAGAGCCCGGTCCCGGGGCCTGATTAGTGCCGAAGACGCCCGGGCGGCAGAAGAAACAGGAAAAACTTTGTCAGAAAGCCACTGATTTATGATTCCAGCCAATTTAATGCTCTTTTTTACAAACCGCCTCTTTTGCAGGCTATGGGGGCGGGTGATATCCACCCCATTTTTCGGCCGCTGGGAAATGCCCGATAAGGACTTTCCATGGTCGTGAGCATATGCATTATAGTTATCCTTGCCGCAACAGCAGCGGTCTGGCACGGCAGCTTTCTGCTCGAAGATTCGGCCTGCTGCCTGGCAGGCTATTACCAACTGCCCGCTGTTGTCCAGGGCTCCATTATTATGGCAGTGGGGTCAAGCTTTCCCGAGCTGTCAAGCACAGTTATAGCCACCCTGATACACGGCAAATTCGAGCTTGGCGTGGCTGTTATCGTGGGCTCGGCCATATTTAACATACTTGTTATTCCCGGGCTTTCCGGGCTTGTCGGAAAAGGCCTGAAAGCCAACCGGGAGATGATTTACAAGGAAACCCTTTTTTACATGACAAGTGTTGCAGTTCTGATGCTGACTTTTGCCCTTGCCCTGATATATTACCCGGTGGAGGAAAGCCGGTGGCAGGGAACTCTCACCCGCTCAATGGCCCTGATACCCGTGGGACTCTATTGCCTCTATATTTTTCTTCAGCATCAGGACACTGTTGAATACCGGTTAAAGCAGTCCCTGGCAGGCAACAGGGCCCTCCGGCCGGCCGGAGGGATAAAAAGGCAATGGCTCAAGCTTTTGCTGGGACTTGTAATTATAGGCATCGGTGTTGAAGGGCTGGTGCGTTCCGTTATCATTTTGGGCGATGTGCTCAGGACTCCTCATTTTTTCTGGGGCCTTACCGTGATTGCCGCGGCCACGAGCCTTCCGGATGCATTTGTCAGCATTCAGGCCGCAAGGCGGGGAGAAGGGGTGGTAAGCCTGTCAAATGTGCTTGGGAGCAACATCTTTGACCTGTTGATAGCCATTCCTATCGGAGTTCTTATTGCAGGCAACTGCATAATTGATTTTTCCGTGGCTGCCCCTGCCATGGGCCTGCTTGCAATTGCCACCATTGCCCTTTTTATAATGCTGCGCACCGGGCTGCAAATCACCAGGGGCGAATGCGTGGTCCTGCTGGGCATGTATACTGCGTTTATTGCGTGGATGGGATTGGATACTTTTATGGCAGTGTAAAAAAATCTTTAAAACAGCCGGGCAGGTGCTGATGTGTTTGACACATTTCTGATTTTATCCTATTTTGATTTTACTGCAAAACAGGATGATACTAAAAAGGACATAAGTTATTGGGGGAAACAGCCAATGAGCAAGCTTACCATAGAGGATTTGCAAAGGATCAAGGAAGAAACACTGAAACTGACTGGATTGCGCCACCAGGATCCCAAAGCCCGGGTCACCGTTCACATGGGAGACTGCGGAATTGAAGCCGGTGCCCGGCAGGTGATGAAAACTCTGGTTAAAAAACTGGGCGAAAGCGGCCGCCATGACATCCACGTTATAGCCGCAGACTGTCTGGGCATGTGCGAATCTGAGCCCAATGTCACAGTGGAGCTTGAAGGCCGGGCTCCTGTAGTATATCAAAAAATGGATCCGGACAAAATCAGCCTGGTATTTGAAAGCCACGTCCTAAACGGTGAGATCATAGAGGACCAAACCATTGAGATACCGGTGCGGCAACCGGAGACGCAAGCCAGCGAGGAGGCATAATGTCAGAAAATATTCAAAGCCTTTTAAAACAAACAGAAGCCTTTCGGTCACTGACGGATAATGAAATTGAAAAAATCGCAGAAATGGCTTCCACTCATAAAATCGAAAAAGACCAGCGGCTCTTTAAGGAAGGAGAAGCTGCCGCGGACTTGTGGGTGCTTGCAGGCGGGAAAATTGACCTGCGCTTTGAGCTGCCTGCCAGAGAAACCACCAAAGCCCAGACAATAAGCACGCTTGCTGAAAAAAGCATTCTGGGCTGGTCCAGCCTTATTCCTCCCTACAAATACAAATTGTCAGCTTATTGCGCCTCGGGGGAGTGCGAACTGGTAAGGATAAATGGAAAACAGCTTATAGATTACCTGAAAGAAAACCCCGAACCCGGCTACCGGGTTATGACGGCAATGATCAGCGTGGTGGGCAATCGCTTTGAGAACCTGCAGGCAACAGCCGATGCCTCGCCCATAGCCAAAGCATAAAAACCAAGATGGCCGTACGAAAAACCTATATCCCAGAAAAAGGACACAAAGGAAGCCTCTGATGATCAATTTAGATTTCATGGACCGGGTGGAAATGTTTCAGGGACTAAATGACGCCCAGCTTAAAAACATTCAGGATATGGCAGAAATCGCGGAGTTCAGGAAAGGCGACATCATATTCAGGCATGGTGACCCCGCAGAATACCTGTGGGTTGTTGTGGAAGGAGAGATCCAGTTTCTTTGCGAGCTGAGCCAGGCTCTGCAAAAAGACGTCTGCGAGCCGCTGAGCTTTATTTCATCGGCCCAGACCTATGGATGGCACTGCTTTGTACCACCTTACCAGTACCGGCTCACCGGCTATTGCGCATCCCGAAGCTGCCAGTTGATCAAATTGAAAAAACAAGACCTGGAACAGGTCTTTTCCGGGGACCCGAAAATGGGTTTTGCAATGATGCAGTATACACTAAATGCAATCGGCACCCAGTTCCAGGAACTCCAGGACGAGCTGGCCCGCCGCATGGGCCAGGAAATGCTAAGCCAGTGGTAGGGGTACAGAACAGGAGGCCCCTGGAGTGAGAAAACTCCTTTTCCGTGCCGCCGATCAGCCAGGGGGCTTATAAGGTTGCTTTTTGCAAAAAGTCTGCAGGGACAAACGCATAGGTTTGCCCCTGCGGATTTTATTTATGCGGCACGGGACAATTTAACGGCGCAGACCTTGTATTCCGGAATTTTGGAAATCGGGTCCAGGGCCGCGTTGGTAAGCCGGTTGGCTGCTGCCTCGGCATAGTGGAAGGGAATAAATACTGTGCCGTCCACGGCCTTGTCCGATACGGTCATCTTTGCCACAATCTCTCCACGCCTGGAGGCGATGCGAATCTTGTCGCCGTCTGTGAGGCCGAATTTCTCTGCATCGGCAGGCGATATTTCCACAAAACTCTCCGGCGCCCTTTCATTTAACCCTTCTGTTTTCCTTGTCATTGTGCCTGTATGGTACTGGTATAAAACCCGGCCGGTGGTAAGATAAAGGGGATATTCATCATTTACCTGCTCGGCCGGCGGAATGTACTCAACTGCGTGCAGCACACCCTTGCCGATCGGAAATGCCTGGGTATGCAGAATCGGGGTTCCCGGGTGATCCGGCTGCGGGCACGGCCAGTGCAGCCCCTCATGCTCGATGCGCTCATAGCTGAGGCCAGCATAAGATGGAGTGAGCGAGGCAATTTCATCAAAGATCTCACCGGGGTTTTCATAAATCATGGGATATCCCATGCGCCTTGCAATTCCTGCAGTTATCAGCCAGTCTTCCCGGGCTGCTCCCGGCGGGTTGACGGCCCTGCGAACCCGCTGAACCCTTCGTTCAGTATTGGAAAAAGTTCCGTCTTTTTCCGCAAAACAGCTTGCAGGCAGCACAACATCAGCCCTGCTGGCCGTTTCGGTCATGAAGATATCCTGAACCACCATAAAATCAAGATGATCCAGACTGTCTTCCACATGGTTTAAGTCCGGATCCGAGACCAGCGGATTTTCCCCAATGATGTAAAGTGCCTTGATTTCTCCTGAATGGACCTTTGGAATCATTTCGGTTACAGGAAGACCAGCCTTGTCTGACATTCCGGAAACGCCCCAGGCTTTTTCCATCTTTTTGACATTTTCCGCAACTGTCACAGGCTGATAGCCGGTAAACACATTGGGAAGGCCTCCCATGTCGCAGGCACCCTGGACATTGTTCTGGCCGCGCAGGGGATTGACCCCTGTGCCTGGCCTGCCCAGGTTTCCGCAAATCATTGCCAGGTTGGCAAGCGACTTGACATTGTCAGTGCCGGAGATGTGCTGGGTGATACCCATGCAGTAAAGGATTGCCGCATTTTTTCCACCGGCATAGAGGCGGGCCGCCTCGATAATCTCTTTGGCCGGAATTCCCGTTATTTCAGATACGTAATCCGGTGTAAACTTACCTGTCATCTCCTTTAGGGCTTCAAAATTCTGGGTTCGGTTTTCTACAAATTCCTTGTCATAAAGTTCTTCTTTTATAATCACGTGGATCAGTCCGTTGATCCACGCCACATCCGTGCCAAGGTTGGGCCTGAGCCACTTGTCGGCGAAATCGGCAAGCTTTATGCGCCGGGGATCCACAAGGAGCAGCTTTGTGCCCTTAACCGAGGCCGCCCGCTTGATAAAGGAGGAAATCACCGGATGATTTTCAGTGGTGTTGGATCCTGTTACAAGGATAACATCGGCTTCTTCCACGTCAGCGATGGTGTTTGTCATTGCCCCGCTTCCAAATGCTGCGGCCAGACCGGCCACGGTGGAGCTGTGTCAAAGACGGGCACAATGGTCAATATTGTTTGTTTTAAGCACTGCCCGGGTAAACTTCTGGGCAATGTAATTATCCTCATTGGTAACCCGGGCTGAAGTAAGCACCCCTATGCTGTCAGGGCCGTGAGAATCCCTTATCTCTGTCAGGCGCCGGGCAACCAGGTCCAATGCTTCATCCCATGTAGCTTTTCTAAACTCACCGTTTTCCTTTATCATGGGACTGGTCAGCCGCTCTGTGGAATTGATGAACTTATATCCAAACCGTCCCTTGACACAAAGGCTGCCGCGGTTGGGAGCCACATCTTCGGCACCCGTGACCTTCAGCACAGTGTTGTCTTTGACATGCAAATCGATCTGGCAGCCCACCCCGCAGTAACTGCATGTGGTACGCACCTTTTCGACCTCCCAGGGCCTCCACCGGTATTTGGCGTCCTTTTCCACCAGGGCGCCCACAGGGCAAGCCTGGACGCATTCCCCGCAGAAAACGCAGTCAGACTCTTTCAGGGGCCTGTCGCCGGCAGCCACGATCTTGGCATCCTTGCCCCGGTAGCCGAAGCTAATGGCGTTGTTTACCTGCACTTCATTGCATGCCTGCACGCATCTTCCGCAAAGAATGCATCGTGAAAAATCGCGCACGATAAAAGGATTGACAAGCTCCATGGGATACTTGGTTTCTGTTGCAGGAAAGGCATCTCCGGAAACCTGGTAGCGATAGGCCAGATCCTGCAGCCGGCAGTCACCCCAGACCGGACAAAGCCGGTTGCTGTGGTCATACTCCTCCACATGCAGCTGAAAGTCGGCAAAACTGCCGGCATCATCTACCCGGCGCACGGCGCAGTTGTGATTACCGGAGGCCAGAAGCAGCTCGATGGTTTTTTTGCGCGATACCACAACAGTTGGCGAGTCCGTATGAATCACCATGCCGGGCTGTGCCGGAGTGGAACAGGCCGGCATAAGGGTGCGGGCGTTTTCCACTTCCACCACGCATACCCTGCAGGCCCCGGTCGGGGCAGCTCCTTTGAGATGGCACAGGGTCGGAATGTCAATGCTGTTTCTTCGGGCAACGTCCAGGATGGTTTCGTCAGGCTCAGTGGAAAAACTTTTTCCATTGATGGTCACTTGATTTTCAGTCATGATTTAATCTCTGTAACATTTTGAATTTTATAAATTCTGTTTCTTCTCCAGATCGGCTTCAACATATGCCCAAATTTTTTACATATATTATTTTAAAAAGCCTTTCAAGGATTAAAAAGCAGAAAGCATCCGCTTTGATGAGTCTGTAAAAAGTCGCTTTTAGACGGCTTTGTAAAAAGTTCAAGATCTGCAAGGCTTTAGGTTACAGCCACATTTCCCTTTCCGGATCTCTCAGGGACATGGGAGGGCCGAGAACCTCGTACCAGATTACCGCCCGGCGCAGCTCTTCCCTGGAATACCGAAAACGCCTCCGGCCGGCATCCGGCTCAGGCTCTGCTTCAATGAGTGCCGGGGCCGGCTGCCGCCGCTCCGTGACTCCCACGCGCGCCTCCGGGGTCCAGCCCTGCCGGCTGCGGGATTCAATCAGGGTCTGGCCCCTGGCAATGCCTGTGGGCTGGCGGGGCTCAGAGGACCTTGGTTCATGGGGAGCCGGTTGTGCTTCAACACTGATTTCCCCGGCCTCCTTTTCCCCGCCGACCAGATCCTCCCATCCAGACGGGCGGCCGGCAGGCCGGGGAGTTTTTTCCCTGTCTTGTGTTGCCCGGGCCATTTCCTTCTGCACCTCGGCAAACATATCCCGTATTCTGCCCTGCCACCGGCCGGCCGCTTTGTTTTCATCCTGCGGCTGGTCCTGCGGTGGTGTCTGTTGCGGCTGTTTCCGGGAAGCCGCACCTTTTTTATCAAGCTTTTTTTTGGCCTTAACAACATTGGTTATGATAATGAGCATCACCACGAGAAAAAAAATCAAAGAGTCCATTGTAGGGCCTTATTATTCCTCTGACTGGGTTTCCGTATCGCGTCCGCTTTCATCCCTGCCTCCGATGCTGTCGCGCATCTGGGTATCTGCCTGGATATTTTTAAAGCGGTAGTAGTCCATAATGCCTATGTTGCCCGCGCGCAGGGATTCTGCCATGGCAATGGGTACCTGGGCTTCGTTTTCCACAACCTTGGCGCGCATCTCCTGGACTCTGGCCTTCATTTCCTGCTCGGCTGCATAGGCCATTGCCCGGCGCTCCTCGGCCTTGGCCTGGGCGATTTTCTTGTCAGCCTCAGCCCGGTCTGTTTCAAGTTCGGCTCCGATATTTTTGCCCACATCCACGTCGGCAATGTCAATGGACAGGATTTCATAGGCCGTGCCGGCATCCAGGCCCTTTTCCAGAACACGCTTGGAAATGGAATCCGGATTTTCAAGAACATTTTTATGGCTGTCAGAAGATCCTATGGTTGTGACAATGCCTTCGCCAACCCGGGCCAGTATGGTTTCCTCACCGGCGCCTCCAACCAGACGGTCAATGTTGGCCCGCACCGTTACCCTGGAAATGGCCTTGAGCTGAATGCCGTCCTTGGCCATTGCTGCAACCATGGGAGTTTCAATCACCTTCGGATTTACGCTCATCTGCACGGCTTCCAGAACGTTTCTGCCGGCAAGATCTATGGCTGCGGCCCTGTTGAATTTCAAATCAATGTTTGCCTTGTCAGCGGCGATAAGGGCCTGGATCACCCTCATGACATCACCGCCTGCAAGGTGGTGGGATTCCAGGTCATTGGTCGAAACCTCCAGGCCGGCCTTTACCGCCATGATCTTGGCATTGACAATGAGCCGGGGCGAAATCTTGCGAAGCCGCATGAAAATAATGTTAAACAGCCCAATGCTCGCCCCTGAAACCAGGGCCTGGACCCAGAGGGAGATGGCTGACCCGATAAAAAAAAGCAAAACAATAAGGGCTATTAGCAAAACTATAAGAATGACATATTCAACCGGCATAAATCCTCCTCAAGATGAGTTTATTCAGTTTTTCGTACTACAATGCGGCTGCCTTCCACGTCGACAACCCTGATTGCAGATCCTTTTTCTATATAATCGCCCCGGGTGACAACATCTATGCGCTTTTCATCAATGATTGCCGTGCCCGAAGGACGAAGGTCAGTTATTGCCATTCCGTGTCTGCCAACGTAATCCGCACTTTTTTCGTCAAAGGAACTGTATC
>JAABTZ010000289.1 GCA_011389605.1 Desulfobacteraceae bacterium | reverse complement strand
TGGACTGGCTGGTGGAGTTGCCCTGGAACCGGTCCACAAAAGACGTTATTGATATCCCCAAGGCAAAGGGCGTGCTTTACGAAAGTCATTTCGGTCTTGACCGGGTCAAGGACCGTATTCTCGAATATCTTAGCGTACGCAAGCTCAACCCTAAAAAGAAAGGTCAGATTCTATGTTTTGTGGGACCTCCTGGGGTTGGCAAGACTTCTCTGGGCCAGTCAATTGCAGATGCCATGAACCGGAAGTTTTTTCGCCTGTCGCTGGGCGGAATCAGAGACGAAGCTGAGATCCGGGGCCACCGGCGCACTTATATAGGCGCCATGCCCGGGCGGATACTGCAGGGATTAAAGCACTGCAGCAGCAATAATCCTGTTTTTATGATGGATGAAATTGACAAAATCGGAATGGATTTTCGGGGCGATCCGTCCTCGGCCCTGCTCGAAGCCCTGGATCCGGAACAGAACACCAATTTCAGCGATCATTTTGTAAACATGCCCTTTGATCTTTCAAAAGTATTGTTTATTTTAACGGCCAATATGACCGATACCATCCCCTCGGCCCTGCTCGACCGGATGGAAATCATCCAGCTGGCCGGCTACACCGAGGAGGAAAAGGCAGTCATTGCCCAAAAATACCTGATGCCAAGGCAGTTTTCAGATAACGGCCTGAAGTCCAAAGACCTTTCAATAAGCCCCATGGCCCTTGAAAAAATCATTACTGAATACACATCTGAGGCCGGTCTGCGCAACCTGGAGCGCGAACTTGGCGCACTGTGCCGTAAAGTGGCCAGGAAAATGGCGGAAGGAAAAAAGGGGCCTTTTCGAATCACCCAGGGCAATCTTCATGCCTACCTGGGCCCGCCGCGCTATATTCCCGAGCTCGATCAGGATGAAAGCCAGGTTGGCCTTGCCACCGGCCTTGCCTGGACACAGGTGGGAGGAGAAGTTCTTTATGTGGAGGTCTCGCTTCTTGAAGGCAAGGGCGAGCTGATCATTACAGGCCAGCTCGGCGAGGTGATGCAGGAATCGGCAAGGGCTGCGGTCAGCTATGCAAGGGCTCATCAGAAGGAATTTGGCATAGAAAAAAACATTTTTGACAATATTGATATTCACATTCACGTTCCGGCAGGCGCAATTCCCAAAGACGGTCCGTCTGCCGGGATTGCCATGGCAACAGCTTTGATTTCGGCTCTTACCAAACGCCCCGTGGACAAGAGCATTGCCATGACCGGAGAAATTTCGCTCCGCGGAAGGGTGCTGCCTATCGGCGGGCTGCGGGAAAAAGCAATCGGCGCGCTTCGCTTTGGTATCAACACCATTATTATCCCGGAAAAAAACAAGCCTGAACTTTCCGAGATCCCCAAAAACGTTCACAAAAAAATTAAATTTGTTCCGGTCAGCACTTTGAACCAGGCCATTGAAATCGCCATTGGCAAGGATCTGGCAAAATCAGCGGCCCCAAAAAAGAAAACCCCTAACCGGTCCGTAAAAAAGACCACCAAAAAGCCGGCAAAAAAACCGGCTGAAGCCTCTTCCTAACGGACCGGCGCCTTATGAACCTTCTGGCCGTTGACAGTGCAACACAGACCTGCAGCGTGGCTCTTATGCAGCAGGGCAGAATCGTTGCGGAATTCGGAGCTGATCCGGATCAGACCCATGCCAGGCATTTGATGAAGCTAATTGATTCCGTGCTCAATGCCGCAGGACAAAAAGTTGCAAACCTCGATGCCATGGCTGTGACCTCCGGGCCAGGCAGTTTTACGGGCCTGCGCATCTCCATGGCCGTTGTAAAAGGTTTTGCCCTGGCATTTAACCGGCCGGTATGCCCGGTTTCAAGCCTTGCGACTCTTGCCTGGCCGTATCTGGGCGTGTCCGGGCTGTTTTGTTCCATGATAGACGCCAGGAAAAAACAGGTTTATGCGCAAATCTTCCGCCTTGAGCAGGGCAGGGTTGAGGAGGTGACATCCGCATGCGCGGCCGCACCGGATCAGGTCATAGAATCGATTCGCCAGCTAAATGAGCCATGCTGGTTTGCTGGTTCAGGAGCGGTTCTTTACAAAGAGCTCATTGCAAAGCAACTTTCAAACCGTGCTTATATGGCTGCCGGAGTTCAAAACACCATAAGAGCTGCTGCCGTGGCGGAAATAGCCTGTGAAATGATTCGGGGTGGATACACAAAAAATGCCGTTGATATTGTGCCCCAATACATCCGCAGATCCGATGCGGAGCGGAAGCAAAAACCCTTCGGAAAATAAACATGGAACCTGAACGTAGAGATCTTCAAGTTTGATACAAGCCAGTTTACCCGGAGCGTTTTTATTGACAGAGCCTATTTCTCAAAATATAATGGATAAATTAAATAAACCTAAAGGATTTACCTAAAGGATTTAGATGATGGGTGGTTTCAAGTGGGCCGATCCGCAGAGCCGGGCGGCCTTTGCTATTGCCGAACCAGGTTATCCGTTTATTGCCGCAGCCGGTTTTGTCACTTTGGTTTTTGCATTTCTTGAACTCACAGTTCCGGCTTTGCTCGGGCTGGGCATGACATTTTTCTGCTGCTGGTTTTTCCGTGATCCGGACCGGCCGACCCCGGATGAAGCAAATGCGGTTATATCCCCGGCAGACGGGAGGATTGTCTGCGTGCGGCCGCTTGAATCCTGTGAATTTGTGGAAGGCAGGTGTCTTAACATCGGAATCTTTATGAATATTTTCAACGTGCATGTAAACAGGATTCCATTTAAGGGCACCATAGGATCAATACGTTATGATCCCGGCCGTTTCTACCCGGCTGACAAGCAGCGGGCATGGAAGTTAAACGAACACAACGCAGTGGCTCTGCGCGCGGAAAACGGCCATGAAATTGCCGTTGTGCAGGTAGCCGGCCTGATAGCCCGCAGAATTATATGCACAGTATCACAAAATCAGCAAGTCACAGCAGGCCAGCGATTCGGCATGATTTGCTTTGGCTCCCGGGTGGATCTGTATTTGCCGGAAAACACGGAGCCGTCCGTCCGCACAGGCGACAAGGTCAAAGCCGGCCAGTCTGTAATGGGTTATTTAAAATAAATTTCAGGGCAGTCATGGACTGTATCTTACCAGGAAAGTGAGGATGTTTTAATGGGTAAATCCTATACTATCGCCGTGATTCCAGGCGACGGCACGGGTCCGGAAGTGGTTGACGAGGGTTTGAAGGTACTTGAATGTGCCGCAAAAAAACACGACTTTTCACTTAATTTCAAGCATTACCCCCTTGGCGGTGAACATTACATGAAAACCGGGGAAATTCTTCCCGATAATGTCATTGGTGAACTGCGGGGCATGGACGGCATTTTCCTTGGAGCCATCGGGCATCCGGAAGTAAAACCCGGGATCCTGGAAAAAGGACTGCTTCTCCAGCTGCGATTTGAACTTGACCAATACATCAATCTCCGGCCGGTCAGACTCTATGAGGGTGTAAGCACGCCATTGAAAGACAAGGGGCCCGAAGAAATTGATTTCGTTGTCATTCGGGAAAACAGCGAAGGACTATACGCCGGTGCCGGCGGAACATTGAAACGCGGCACCGCTGACGAGGTAGCCATCCAGGAATCAATAAACACCCGCAAAGGCGTGGAACGCTGCATCCGGTACGCCTTTGAATACTGCCGCAACCGCAACAGGAAAAAAAAGCTGACCCTTTGCGGCAAAACAAATGTTTTGACCTTTGCCTTTGACTTGTGGGAACGCGCTTTTTATGAAGTTGCCAAAGAATACCCGGACATCGAGACAGACTATGCCCACGTGGATGCCACATGCATGTGGATGGTTAAAAACCCGGAATGGTTTGACGTGATTGTCACCGACAACATGTTCGGCGATATAATTACCGACCTTGGTGCCATGATTCAGGGTGGTATGGGCATTGCTGCCGGCGGCAACATCAATCCCGAAGGCGTATCAATGTTTGAGCCTATCGGGGGCTCCGCACCCAGGTATGCCGGCAAGCAGATCATCAATCCGCTTGCAGCCATCTGCTCAACACAGCTTTTGCTCGAAACCCTTGGGGAACAAAAAGCCGCCTCTGATATTGAAAAAGCGGTAAAAAAAGTTTTAAAAGACGATTTAAAGGATGTGGCCGCAGGAAAGATGGGTTATTCCACCGCAGAGGTTGGAAGCCTGGTGGCTGATTATATCAAAACGGATTAACAGGGGTAGAATTGTGAAACAGGTACCGATCACCAGAAAGGGTTTTGAAACATTAAAAAAAGAACTCAGCCACCTGCGCAAGGTTGAAAGACCAGGTAATATAAAGGCCATTGAAGAAGCCAGGGCCCACGGAGACTTGTCGGAAAACGCGGAATTCTCCGCTGCAAAGGAACGTCAGAGTTTTCTTGATGCGCGCATCAATGAGCTGGAATACAAGCTGGGCAACGCCGAGGTGATCGATCCTGACACCCTGACCAGGGACAAGGCGGTTTTTGGCTGTACCGTGGTGCTGGAAAACATAGATACCGGAGATGAGGTCAGCTATCAATTGGTAGGCCCGGATGAATCCAACATCAAGGAAGGGCGCATCTCCTTTGACTCGCCTTTGGGCAAAGCCATTGTAGGAAAAAAACTCGGGGACGAAATCGTGATCAACGCCCCGGGCGGGCGCAGAAACTATGAACTTGTGGATATTTTATAAAACAGGAGGGTTGTACCCATGGCAAGAGTCACTGTTGAAG
>JAABTZ010000288.1 GCA_011389605.1 Desulfobacteraceae bacterium | reverse complement strand
TTCGACCTGAAGCGGGCAAACGCCGAAGCCCGCATCAGTGTCAAACTGGTTTCCGCCACAGGGGTGGGCACCATTGCCGCCGGTGTGGTAAAAGGCGGGGCCAACTGCGTTTTGATCAGCGGTGATGCCGGCGGAACAGGCGCGGCCATTCAGGGTTCGATCCGCTATTCAGGGGTGCCCTGGGAACTCGGACTTCCCGAGGCACACCAGGCCCTGGTTTTTAACGGACTTCGCAGCCGGGCGGTGCTTGAATGCGACGGCCAGCTCAAAACCGGCCGGGATGTGGCGGTTGCATGTCTTCTGGGGGCCGGGGAATTCGGATTCGGCACACTGGCCCTTGCGGCCCTGGGCTGTATCATGATGCGGGTCTGCCATTTAAATACCTGCCCGGTGGGTATCGCCACCCAGGATCCGGATTTGCGCAAAAAATTCACCGGGAAACCCGAGCATGTGATTAATCTGATGCGCTTTATTGCCGAGGATCTCCGGCATATCATGGCCAGGCTCGGATTCAGGCGCGTTGCCGACATGACCGGACGCGCCGACCTGCTTGATTTCACCCCTGCACTGGGCCATTTCAGGGCACGCGGCGTGGATCTGTCCGATATTGTCGCCCGGGTGCAGACTCCCGTGCAGGTAATGGAGCATTGCGGCGAGATCATAGCCCGGCCTTCAGACCAAAGCGCGGATGACATTGTTTTGGACGGGGCCATGCCGGCCCTGGAAAATCAGACCCCTGTGAGTATCCGGGTTGATCTGAGAAATGTTCACAGGAGCGTGGGCACTCGCCTGAGCAGTAAAATTGCACACAAATACGGTGAAGCCGGCCTGCCCGACGATACCGTCACCCTGCACTGCCGGGGATCTGCAGGGCAGAGTTTTTTTGCGTTTGCCGGCAGAGGCATGACCGCCTTTATCAGGGGAGATGCCAATGACTACTTCGGAAAAGGGCTTTCAGGGGCAAGGTTGATTATCCGCCCGGATGAGAAGGCCGGGTTTGCCGCAGAGGAAAATGTCATCATCGGCAATGTGGCCTTTTACGGCGCAACTGCGGGCGAGGCCTTCATCCGGGGCATGGCGGGTGAACGCTTCTGCGTACGCAACAGCGGGGTTCATGCGGTTGTGGAGGGTGTCGGCGACCATGCATGCGAATATATGACCGGCGGCAGGGTTGTGATTCTCGGGCCAACGGGCCGGAACACGGCTGCGGGCATGAGCGGCGGCATTGCCTATATCCTCGATGAGCAGGGCGACTTTGCCAGATACAGATGCAACAAAGAGATGATCGAACTCGAAGCCGTGGTGGACCAGAAGGATGTTGATGAATTAAAGGGGCTTGTCCAAAAACACCATGAAACCACCCTGAGCCCGCTTGCCGCCCGTGTGATCGCCAACTGGGACCAGATGCTGCCGGGGTTTGTAAAGATTATGCCGACTGAATTTAAAAAAGCCCTGAGCGCACCGACCGATTCAGCGGCGGAACCATAACAAGGACCAATTATGGCCGATCCCCATGGATTTAAACAATACCAGCGCAGGCTTCCGGCCAGAAGACCGGCTGATGTGCGCATCAACGACTTCCGGGAGATTTATCTGCCTTTTGACCAAGAGGAGCTGACAAAACAGGCCGCGCGCTGCATGGACTGCGGGGTACCCACCTGTATTTCCGGCTGCCCCCTGGGCAACCTGATCCCGGAGTGGAACGATGCGGTTTACGCAAACCACTGGCAGCAGGCTTTCCAGCGGCTTGAGGCAACCAACAACTTTGCCGAATTCACGGGCCGGCTTTGTCCCGCACCCTGTGAAGAGGCCTGCGTGTTGTCGATAAACGAGCCTGCCGTGACCATAGAGCAGATTGAAAAGGAAATCATCGAGCACGCTTTTGCCCGTGGATGGGTCCGGCCCGTGCCGCCGCTGCGCAGAACAGAAAAGACAGTGGCGGTAATCGGCTCAGGACCGTCCGGGCTGGCCTGCGCCCAGCAGCTCAATCGCGCCGGGCACCGGGTAACGGTTTTCGAGCGGGCAGACCGCATCGGCGGGCTGCTGCGTTATGGGATCCCGGATTTCAAGATGGAAAAACACATCCTTGACCGGCGGTTAAAAATCCTGGAACAGGAAGGCATCCGGTTTCAGACAAATGCCTGGCTGGGGCGGAACCTGGGCGGCCGGGATCTGAAGGATTTTGATGCCGCGGTGTTGTGCATCGGCGCAACCGTACCCCGGGATCTGCCCCTGCCCGGAAGACATTTTGAGGGTGTCTGCTTTGCCATGGACTTTCTCACCCGGCAGAACCGCATCAATGCAGGAGATGATCCGGAGGCAATGGGAATTGCACCCATCAGCGCCAGGGGAAAGGATGTCATCGTCATCGGGGGCGGCGATACTGGCAGCGACTGCGTGGGCACCTGCCTTCGCCAGAAAGCACGATCCGTGACCAGCTTCGAGGCCGCAGACAAGCCCCCTGAAGGCCGGCCGGAAAATCAGCCCTGGCCCCATTATCCCGCACGTCTGAGAACCAGCTCGTCGCATGAAGAAGGCGGAAGCCGTTACTGGAATATTCTGACCAGGGCATTTGCCGGTGAAAATGGCGTGTTAAAGGAGTTGATAACAGTGGATGCGCGCACAACGCGCCAGCCCGGGGGCTCTGCGCAAATCGAGGAACTGCCCGGCACCGAGCGCAGGTGGCCGGCGGATCTGGCCCTGATTGCCATTGGATTTACCGGCCCGGAAATCAATCCCATTGCAGCAGAACTGGGCCTTGAAACGGATCCACACGGAACAATTGCCACAAACGACCATTACATGACCAGCCGACCCGGCATTTTTTGCACCGGTGATGCCAACCGGGGCCAGTCTCTTATTGTCTGGGCCATTTCCGAGGGGCGCGAGGCCGCCCGGCAGGTAGACATTTATCTCACGGGCCAAACCAGACTGCCTGAGAAAGGCTGTTGTGATCTGGGGTCAAATCTTTAGTCTTGACAAATGTGAACCCATTAAATGAAAGGAGGAGACCTGTGCATGGCGGAGCGCTTATCGCACGGCAGCTAAAAGCCCGGGGTGTTGAATTTATTTTCACACTTTGCGGCGGACATATCTCGCCAATACTGGTGGGGGCAAAACAGGAGGGCATCCGGGTCATCGATGTCAGACAGGAGCCGACAGCGGTATTTGCCGCAGATGCAGTTTCCCGGTTGACCGGTGTGCCCGGGGTGGCCGTGGTCACGGCTGGCCCGGGAGTGACCAATTCCATCACCGCAGTGAAAAACGCACAGATGGCCCATTCTCCGATCGTTTTGTTCGGGGGCGCACCGGCCACGGCTTTGCGTGGCAAAGGCGCGCTGCAGGATATCGAACAACTCAAGCTTTTTGACACCCTGGTCAAGTGGTCGGCTTCCCTCAAGCAGGATTGCGACGTGGCTTCCATCGTGGAGGAAGCCTTTGATGTGGCAAAATCAGGAATTCCCGGCCCGGTATTTATCGAATGCCCTATTGATTTGCTCTATGACGAGCAAATCGTCCGCCAGTGGTACACGAGAAAATCCGAAGAAGGCCGGGGCGGGCTCAGGGACCGGGTGACGCAATGGTATCTGCGCCGGCACGTGGACAAACTGTTTGCCTGTTCTCCAATCAGTGAAGAGCACGCCCGAAAAGATGCGGTTGAACCTTTTTATGTGGATTCCAGGGAGGTAGAGGCGGTTGGAAAGCGGCTCCTGTACTCGGAGAAGCCGGTGATTATCATTGGCAGCCAGGCGGCCCTGAGAACAGAGCAAATGGATAAACTTTCAGAGGGGTTGAAAAAACTGGGCATTCCCATGTTTCTGACCGGCATGGCAAGGGGGCTTTTGGGGCCCGATTCCCCCATGCAGTTCAGAAATGGGCGGGGCCGGGCGCTAAAAGAGGCGGATCTGGCCATTATTGCGGGCATGCCGTGTGATTTTCGACTGAATTACGGGCGACAGATCAACAGGGATGCGTTCCACATCGCAATCAACAGAAGCAAAAAGGACATGAGGAGCAACAAAAAGGCGGATCTGGCTGTTCATGCCGATCCATGCACTTTTTTGTTAGCCTTGGCCAACAGTTTTCATCTCTTGCCCCAAGACCGTACACAAGACAGGACAGACCTTTGGCTCCGGCGCCTTCAAAACAACGAAAGCCGGGGACAAGAGCGGATCCGGTCCTATATGGACGCGGAAACCGATTACATCAATCCCCTATATCTGTGCGATCAAATTAATCGCGCCCTTGATGAAAACAGCGTCATTGTAGGCGACGGAGGCGATTTCGTTGCCACGGCTTCCTATATTGTCAATCCCCGAAAGCCCCTTTGCTGGCTTGATCCGGGCCCTTACGGAACCCTGGGGGCGGGTGCGGGATTTGCCCTGGCAGCTGCTCTGGTCCGGCCGGATGCCCGCATATGGATACTGTACGGCGACGGCGCGGCCGGTTACAGTCTCATGGAGTTTGACACCTTTGTTCGGCATGGAGTGCCGGTGATTGCAGTTGTTGGAAATGACGCAGGATGGACCCAAATCAACCGTGACCAGGTGGAAATTCTCCAAGACGATATTGGCACGCGCCTCAACTACAATAGATATCATGAAGTTGCAGCCGGACTTGGTGCGACGGCATTTTTCCTGTCTGACAGAGCTGAAATCGAATCGGTTTTCAAGAGTGCCAAAACCGCGGCCCGTAGCGGGCATCCGGTTCT
>JAABTZ010000287.1 GCA_011389605.1 Desulfobacteraceae bacterium | reverse complement strand
GTGCTCTTCCGATCTCCTTTTCTTGCTTTGCGAATTTTTTAACTTTTCGCTCAAAAGACCGGGATTGGAGAATTTGCATTATCGGTTATCCAAATTTATATACAGAAGATTCTCCTTGCTCCAATTCTGCAATACCGATAAGAATCTCTTTTATAAGGTTGTAGGTCAAATCAGGGTTTTCCTCAGAACATTTCCCAATCCGTGCCCAATGTTCAATCTGTCCTGTTAAAGAGCGCTTATCGATTTGGCTGAATATTTTGGCTTCCCGGGCCAATTCGTCGGTAATTCTCACTGCTGTTGTCATTGCAAGCCTCCTATTGTTTTTTTTAAAAATAGCATCTTGCGTTGCATAATGCAATATAAAATTGCATTATAATCATTTTGCGTGGAGGCGAACCTTCCGGCTAACCAGCGCCGCCAAGGACGCAAGATAGAACCGCATGATTCCCGGCGTCTGGTCCAGCCGGTGGTTATAATCCTGATTTGCCACACTATGGATATCAGCCATCTTCCCATTAGAAATGTAGGCGTAAGACGGCATGTACCCGTCATGGTCCAACAGGAGGTGCAATTTTACAGCGCCTTTGGTTTGCCTGAACTTTGCCCAGGGGAACATGGACAGATACAACAATGATATTGTACTGATGTCGAGGGAAAGCAGCTTATTTTTAAACCGGTATGCGAAATGTTCCCATGAATTGAATTTTTTAGCGAAACGTTCAGACTTATGGCAATATACAAGCTCATGAAATTTTTTACGGTCGATCATAGCAATCAGTTGACTAAATGTGCTCGCATGTTTTACCATTATCCATCCTCCTTGGTTTTTTGGGGTTTGTTGTTTCTTGTCAACTCAACATTGCCCACAAGGAGGATTTTTTTTCAAGCCTTCAAAAATTAGGTCAAATTTTACATTTTACAAAATTTCGTTTTTGGACAAGAGTGAAACCGGGCTGTTTTTCCAAAACCCCGGCTCACAGCCCCCGAAGATTTTCCGGCCGCAGGGCGGCCATGTCCTGTTTTTCCAAAACCCCGCTGACCAAGGCCAGCATCCGGTCTTTGTCCTTTTGCAGTTCTCCGCTCACCGGCAGATAATTTGAAGCATGGGCGCCGATAAATTTCAGGTTGTCGATTGTGATGTTTTCCATCATGATCTTCATCTCTTCTATGGTCTCAAGCGGGCCGGGCAGTTCAAACGCCTGCTTTCCCACCTTTTGATACAATGGCGTGTTTGGCACCGGCGTGTAGGTCAAAGCAGCCAGGTACCGGGGCTTCATCTGGTTGGTGATTTCTGCTGTGGCCTCTGCATGCTGCCGGCTTGCCTTACCCCGGCCGGCAATGCCCAGCAACACCATGGAAGAAAGATTGATGTCTGCCTTTACAAGGTCCTGTCCGGCCCGGAGCATGTCTGCGGCAGTCACCCCTTTTTTGACATCTGCCAGAACCCGGTCATCGCCGGATTCCACCCCGAGATAAGCCTTGGTCAGGCCTGCAGCCCGCAGGGCGGTCAGTTCGCTCATGTCTTTTTCAAGGATGCTGCCGGGCCCGGCATAGGTGCCCACATGGCGCAGGGACGGAAATTCAGCGTAAAGGGTGTTTAAGATTTCAAGCAGCACTCCGGTTTCCATTGCCAGAGCGTCGCCGTCGCACAAAAACACCTTGTCAAGATCCGTATAATAATCTTTGGCCATCTGGATATCCGCCTTGATATCGGTCAGCGACCGAATCCGGTATCTGCGGTCCTTGTACATGCCGCAAAAGGTGCAGCGGTTATGGGAGCAGCCGATGGTGCATTGCAAAAGATAGCTGTTGGCTTCGCTAAACGGCCGGTAAATCTGTCCTTCATATCTCATGTGATCTCCGAAAAAATGTCCACCCGGCATTCAGGCCGGTGGTTGTGGATTGGTCAAATATTTAAAAACAGTTTCATGAATCCATATGGATGTCAACCCGGGCTGTTCCGGGATTTTCCGGATCATGGTTGTACAAAAATCCAAATGGTTGTATCCATTTTATTTGTTTATTATGAAGAGACCTTGGCGCCGGCTCAAAAGCGCGGAAACAATCTTTACCAATACGTACAGACCCAAGGAGACACACAAATGGAAAACCCGCAGCGCAACCTGGCCCTTGACCTGGTGAGGACAACCGAGGCCGCGGCTCTGGCATCGGCCCGCTGGCTGGGCAGGTGCGAGAAGGAATCCGGGGACAAGGCCGCAGTGGAGGCCATGCGGCTCTCATTTGGCGCCATTGACATCAACGGCACGGTTGTTATCGGCGAAGGGGAAAAAGACAACGCCCCAATGCTGTTTAACGGCGAAAAGATCGGCACCGGCGCCGGACCCCGGGTGGATGCGGCCGTTGATCCGGTGGAAGAAACCAATCTGCTGGCATACGGCCGGCCCAATGCCATTTCCGTGGTGGGGGTCTCTCCTGCGGGCACCATGTTTGATCCCGGGCCCAGCTATTACATGGATAAACTGGCGGTTTCCGCAGCGGCCAGAAACGCCGTGGACCTCAATGCCCCGGTTGAGAACAATCTTGCACACATCGCAAAAGCCCTGGGAAAAGACATTGCCGACCTTGTGGTGTTTGTCTTAGACAAGCCCCGGCACGCGGACCTGATCCAGGCCATCAGAAACTCCGGCGCCCGCATTCAGCTTCACTCAGACGGTGATGTGGCCGGTTCCCTTATGGCCATTGATCCAAATTCTGAGGTGGATGTGATGATGGGCACCGGCGGCACGCCCGAGGGGGTTTTATCGGCCTGCGCGATCCGCGCCATTGGCGGAGAGATGCTCTGCCGCCTCAATCCCCAGAAAGACAAGGAGAAAAAAGCCCTGGCCGAAGCCGGAACAGATCTGTCCAGAATATTTTCCGTCAAGGATCTGGTAAAAAGCGATGACGTGTTTTTTGCCGCCACCGGAATTTCAGGCGGAAGTTTTCTTTCAGGGGTGAGATATACCGGAAACGGCGCCACAACGCATTCCCTGGTCATGCGGGGCAAAACCGGCACCATCCGCTACATCGAGTCCCACCACAACTGGAACAAGCTGATGCGCTTCAGCGCCGTGAAATACGATTGAATTTTCTTCCCTGAAGTCTTTGAAACGGTGCCATCAATACTGGCACATGAGCAAAATCAAGTGTGTGGCCATCGCCATGCCCGAGAAGTATTTTATTGAGAAAGGGTTGTATCTGCCCGGTAACTGATTCCCCTTAATCAGCCGAACCGCCCTGGTAAGCGATCCGTATGCCGGGTGGTGTGGGAGGGCTCCTCAGCGATGGGGAGTCCTATCCCTATTGTGTGAGCTTTTATAATAATATTGTTTTGAATGCCGTTTGATCTTTTATTCGGTAAATGGAAAAATCTCGGTCAATAGTTGCAATTGTATTTATACCCATTTTTTCCGCCAGTAAGACAAGACATGAGTCTGCAAAATCCATTGGCAGGTCACTATACTTTTCAGTTAATTTTTTAATTCTTTGAAAGTCGGGGTTGATTGTATTTGCGATCTCAACCCCACCTCTGTAGACCCATTCGATAAAATCTAATTGAGCATTTCTATTAAAATCAAGCAGATGCAGTGTTTCTGTTATTGATGCGATGGTGGTAATCAGTAAAAACTGGTTGGATTTGATAAATTCTACAGTTTTTTGATGATATTTATCGGATGAGTCGAAAAGTGCAATTAAGGGACCACTGCCAATAAGAATTTTATTCATTTCCCTTTTGCCCGAATTTTATCTTTAAGAAGCTCTTTTCTGCTTGAAGACAAATCGTTTCGCCCGCTGGCGTATTTGCCGAACACGCTTTGGAACACTTGGAAAAAATAGCGCAAAGCGAAGCGGCGCGCTATTTTTTGTCAAGTGCATCCAATTGTTCGGCTTCCTTTAGTTTTTCAACGTCTATCTTGTCTTGTGGCCTTCCACTCGCTTCTTTTGCTTTAATGAGATCGGATCGCGATATGAAAAATAATTTGAGATCATCGAATTCAACCAATTCACGGTTTTTCCATGCCACATCGAACTCAATTCCAGGGATTGACATCATAATATCAACTCGCAAAGGTGGTCTCCCCATTTGATAGAAGTATCCTTTATGAACAAAATCATCTGAACTAAGATTTTCCAGCGGCGCACCGAACTCTTTCAATGCCAAATAAACACTTTTTGCATTCTCTTGATCAGTCGCTATAAACACATCAAGATCTTTCGTAAATCGAGGTTCGCTATATTTCATTACTGCATAGCCACCTACAATAAGATACCGTATTTTATGCTTTTTGAAAATTTTCAACAGTTCTTTGAAGTCTGGACTCGTCAGCATTTTTTCCTCGTATTAAAAGATAATCATTAAGCATTTGGGTTACGGCTTCGAAAATGGCAATATCGCCTTGGGATTGCCAGAATCGAATATCGAATGAACGCCTATCATCGATTGTACGCTGGTAATTTTCTTCTAGTTTTATCATCTCTGATTCCTATAGCTGAACGACCAAGCTCCCCGGCCGCAATGGAGCGCAGCGGAATTGCCGTCCGGTGCAGCGCTTTGTTCGCCCTTTATTTTGATTTGGTATGGCTTTTTAAATCTCTATAATAGTTTTCATGGGGGCCAATCATAATTAATTCAAGATCATCACCCACAAAACGATAAGCGAGCAGATACTGAATAGTCTTTATTTTGAATTTATGGACAAACACCCCACGGAGATCACCTTTTTTTT
>JAABTZ010000286.1 GCA_011389605.1 Desulfobacteraceae bacterium | reverse complement strand
TGGGGCCGTAAAAAGTTCAAGATCAAGGCTTGCGCGATTTTGAAGAATGCAGCGTACTTAGCCGTACGTGAAATTCTGAGAAATCGCGCGTAACGCAGATATTGGACTTTTTACAGCGCCATCAAATTTAAGATCAGAACATTAGAGGATGTTTATCACCTCCGAAAGTTGAGTTATATAATCTATCCTCCAGGTCAATTTTTGTGCTACTATATTTGACATTAGGAATACCAAACCCTGCAAAAGAAAACGCGATTTAAAAATGTCCTTTGTAATAATCCCGTATGACCAGTTGAGTTCAGAGACCCTTTATGGCGTTGTCGAAGAATTCGTAACACGGGATGGCACTGACTATGGTGAGCGGGAGGTTTGTTTGGAGGTAAAGATCTCAAAGATTATTAGTCAGTTGAAGTTGGAAGAGGCTGTCATAGTCTTTGATCAGAAATCACAAAGCTGTAATATCGTAAAAAGTAAGGACCCAGCCTTGACGGGCCTGAGATAAGCCGGGTCGTATATTTTACGGAAGGTGATCGAAAGAGGGAATATATCGGCAACGAGAATCTTGATTGGGAGGTCATGACGCTCAGTCAGTGGGAGGTAGAAAGGAACGGATGAATAATCATAGCTTTTAAAAGGAGTTACCACGATGCGTCACCCGGCTATCAGGTTGGCCGGCCTTGTTTTCTGGATCGGGATTTGTTTTCTGGTCGCCTGGACCGGTGCCCTTGTATCGCCGGGCATTGCCCCATCCGATTGGTATGATGCGCTAAACAAGCCCGCATGGAATCCTCCGGGCTGGGTGTTTGGGCCGGTATGGACAGCCCTTTACATTATGATGGGTGTTGCTGCCTGGAGAGTCTGGGACAGGTTCGGATTTTTGGCAGCCAAAACCGCGCTTGCCGCTTTTCTTACCCAGCTGGTGTTAAACGGATTATGGTCCAGGATTTTTTTTGGCATGCAGGAACCGGGTTGGGCATTTCTTCAAATCATCCTGCTTTTGGTTGCCATTGTTATAACAACCATATTGTTTTTCAGGAAAAACCCAATTGCCGGATGGCTGATGGTTCCATATATGCTCTGGGTGGGTTATGCCTCGACTTTAAATGGTGCTATATGGATAATGAACTGATTGTCTGGGAAGAGCCATGATAGTAGCCGTATGGTGCACTGATACACCGGTTATATTGGGGCAAGAAGAATGAAATATCAAAAAAGCCTGGCATTTTTCATTTTATCAAGAAGATCCGGCAAATCTTTTTTAACGGTTTTCCAAACGATCTGTATATCCACATCAGCATAATCATGGACGAGAAAATTACGCATTCCGATCATTTCTTTCCAGGGGAGACTGGGATAAACTTTTCGTGTTTCCTCGGAAATACGCATTGCCGCTTTTCCAATAATTTCAAGTCGCCTGATGACAGAATCCTGGCTTTTGATATCGGACAAAAATTCTTCTCTATCACTGCCCGCTTGAAAATCTTCCCGCAGGACAGGGCCAAAAATAGCCAGCTCGGAGATACTCCAACGGCTGCAAAAATTTTTAATGCTTTCTTTATCAACCGAAATATTTGCCATCACAGCTCTGCGATACTACATGGGAATAGCAGTATTCCACAGCAATAAACCCAAAAAGCTGCCAAGAACAACAAACCAAAGCTTTTCGGGCTGTAAAAACCTTGACCTTGTTCCCGTAAAAGTATATACTTTGGCTATCCTTTAAAGGAGGGAGCCAGGTATGCAGACGAAAATCCAGAAATGGGGAAACAGCCAAGGCTTGAGGCTGAAAAAGGAGCTGCTTGAAAGTGCTGGCCTCAAGACCGGCGATGAAGTTGAAATAAGCCTGGAAGGCAGTGCATTGATAATTGTGCCGGCAAGAAGAATCCGGGGCAAATACAGCCTGGAAAACCTTGTAGCCCGCATCCCCGAAGACTACCAGCCGGAAGAAGTCGACTGGGGGAAGCCGTCCGGCAGAGAGGAATGGTAAATGGCAGCCTATATTCCCGGGCAGGGCGATATTGTCGCCCTGACATTTGATCCCCAGTCCGGGCATGAACAAAAGGGCCGCCGCCCGTCTCTGGTTATCAGCAAGAGGCTGTTTAACAGAGGAACCGGCATGGCTATTGTATGTCCGATTACAAACACTTTCCAAAATTTGCCTTTTCACGTTGCGATCCCGGAGGAAAGCGAACTCACCGGATACGTCATGGTGGAACAGGTCAAATCCGTTGATTTCCGATCCCGCGCTGCAAAGCTGATCGAAAAGAAAAGCAAAGAGCTTCTGGCTGAGGTATTATCTATTCTGGATGCCTGTATTTACTAATTTTTACGGCCCCATCGGCAGAAGCTCAGAACAGTATACTTTCCATGGAAGGCTATTTTTCCGGTAATTTGAAAACACGGGGAGGTCTGAATGAAAATAAGGAAAGCCGGGCCCAAAGATGAGAATCATGTGATAGGACTTATCAACAAATTTCCTTCCCAGGAAATAGAAATCGATATGGGAGTTGCCTTGCAGGCCTATCGTCAAATAATGTCCTCCCCCGAACTGGGCAGTGTGTTTGTTGCCGAGGAACAAGAGGATATCTTCGGGGTAATTACGCTGTCGTTTCCTTTCGCAATGCGCTGTGGGGGCGAATATTCGTGTATTGAAGAATTTATCGTCGATGAGCGAAGCAGGGGAAAAGGCGTTGGAGGAAAACTTTTAAAAGCCGCAATGTCCGATGCCGCTTCCAGAGGATGCCATGAAATCCAGGTAAATAACCCCAGTGACGTCGGTTATCCCGTATATCTTCGTTACGGGTGGAAGGACCTGGGCAGGCACTTGAAGATGAGACTGTGAAAACACTTCTTGCCAGCATCGGTAATATTCCAGGGCTTTCCTGAAGTTCCACCTTCCGGGATCATAGGGCAAAAATTGCGGCAGCCGTTGATCATCATGTTTCTGGCAACTGGCATTCTGGCTGGGCCCTCGGTTCTGGGCATTATACATAGTTATGAGCAAATTGAGCTTCTGGCCCATATCGGCATAGCCCTTCTGTTGTTTATTGTCGGGCTGAAACTCGATCTGAATCTGATCCGTACCACAGGGCCTGTCGCCCTGGCGACCGGCCTTGGACAAATCGTGTTTACGTCTCTTATCGGGTTTATCATTGCCATTGCCATGGGCATGTCCTATCTGAGTGCGGCTTATGTTTCGGTTGCGCTTACTTTTTCAAGCACGATCATTATCGTAAAGCTCCTGTCGGACAAAAAAGAAATCGACTCCTTCCATGGCCAGATTGCTATTGGATTTCTAATCGTTCAGGATATCGCCGCCGCACCGGTTTTCTTGCCGGTCTCACAGTGGCCCAAATCAGCGAGTTTTCCCTTATTGTAGCGGCCCTGGGAGTGAGTATCGGCCACATTAACGAAGAGACAATGGGGCTGATCACCCTCGTGGGGGTGGTGACCATATTCCTGTCCACCTACATGATCCTCTATTCCTACCCGCTTTATCGTATTCTATCCTCTCCATTGAAGATTTTCGAAAGGCGCAATCCTTATCGGGAGGCGGCCATAGAAACCTTTGCGGAAACCAGACCAGTAGATGTCATTTTAGTGGGATTGGGCAACTATGGCAGCGGATTGATGGAAAACCTTCTGTGGCGGAAAAATACCATCGTGGGAATCGACTTCGACCCCGGCGCTTTAGACAACTGGCGTAAGAGAGGGGTGCCTGTTCTTTACGGGGATATGGCGGATCCGGATTCGAAAAAGCCGGCGCCAATTTGGTATTTCGGCCTTTTCAGGATGCAACGGAACAAGCGGCAGATGCGTTGACTTATGCGATTGATTTTCTTCCGGAAAGCGTTGATTGGCCTGTCTCGTTTCTCGAGTTGCGTATTCGCCCGGATGCCTCGGCCGCCGGGCAAACCATACGAGAACTCCCGTTATCGGCTTCGGGAATATCTGTCCTGGCGGTCAGTCGAGGGGGGCGCATCTTTTACGAGCCGAAGCCGGATTTCAGGATTTTCCCAGCCGATCGGCTGCTTCTCATGGGAAATCCGGAGGGTTTGAAGGAAGCTGAAAGCATGCTCAATCAACTTGAGGCGCAGAGAGACGCAAAAGACACAGACCGGTTTGAAATCGCCGAAATCAAGGTGTCGCAGAATTCGGAAATTTCAGGCAAATCTTTGGCGGAACTTCATTTTCGGCAAAAATTCGGCGCAAACCTGGTAGGCATTCGCAGAGGACAGGATCAGATCACAACGATTAACCCTGCGGAGCACTTGCAGGGGGAGGATTGTCTGATTGTTATCGGCATGTCGAGCGCTATCAAAGAACTCAAGAGCCTGGAACCTGTTTAGCGACTCGGATGTCTCTCAACAGGCATACACACGAGGTAATCGTAGAAGTTCGGCCTCCAACCGCCACCCGCGGTGCTTATTTCTCCTACCATGCGGTGCAATTATCGATGTGAAGGCTGCTATGCCGGCAGCTATGAGCGCAAAGACGGCATGGATCCAGGGGTATTTGACCGGGTGCTTTCCAAGGCAGAGGAAATGGGGATTAATTCCATCAGATATGACATTCCTCAGCGGGCCGAAATTCGCATTGCTGGAAGGGTATCTTAAAAATTGCTGGATTCCGATTTCCGCCGAAATGCCGTCGGTGTGGACAACTTTGACACACTCGTAAAAAGTCGGTTTTCAGATGGTGCCGTAAAAAGTTCAAGATCAAGGCTTGCGCGATTTCGAAGAATGCAGCGT
>JAABTZ010000285.1 GCA_011389605.1 Desulfobacteraceae bacterium | reverse complement strand
ATTGTTAAAACAGGCTTTGATCGCCTGACAAACCTCTATTCTTCATGCTTAGTTGAGCCCAGGGCCTGGGTGATTCGGTCGAGCACCATGGCCATCAAAACAATGCCCAGTCCGCCAATGCCTGCAAGTCCGACCTGAAGGCTGTTTAAGCCCTCAAACACCGGAACGCCAAGACCTCCGGCGCCTATAAGGGATGCAATGACCACCATGGACAAAGACAGCATGATAGTCTGGTTTAACCCCGCCATTATGGTTTTCATTGCCAGCGGTATCTGGACTTTCCAGAGGACTTGTTTTCGGGTGGCGCCAAACGAATAAGTGGCCTCGATAAGCTCCGGATGAACCTGCCGGATCCCAAGGTTGGTTAATCGGATAATCGGCGGCATGGAAAAAATTATTGTGGCAATGACTCCGGCAACTGTGCCTATGGAAAAAAGCATTACAACCGGTACAAGATAGACAAAGGCAGGCGTGGTTTGCATGGCGTCGAGAACGGGCCTTAAAGTTGCTTCAAACCGGTCGCTTCTCGAAGACAGGATGCCTAAGGGCACTCCTATAAGTACGCACACAACCACTGCGGAAATGACCATGGCCAGTGTTGTCATGGTTTCGGACCAAAGACCTATCAGGCCTATGAAAAGCATTGAAAAAAAGCTGAACAAGCCTACTTTCCAGCCCGCGGTTTTCCAGCCCACTATTAAAAAGGCAATCAGTATGATTTCCGCCGGCAGCCATAAAAGCAGGTCATTGATGCCGTTTAGCATCCATTGAATTGGCATTTTAAGCGCCTGAAACTGCGGCCGGAAATTGCCCACAAGCCAGTCCACCCCATATGCAATCCAGTCGTCAAGAGGAATGGTATACCGGTATATATCAAACATGGTGATCTCCTATGATTATTGTTCATCCAAATTGGTTTCCCGGCTCAGGGTCCGGAGAAACAGGTGTCTGGAAATGGTTCCCTTGTATTTATTGGCCGAATCAACTATAGGAACCGGGCATTCATAGGCGGTCAGCTTCGGCAGTACTTCCTGGAGGGTAGCATCTTCATGAATCGGCTCTATATTTTCAAGATAGGCAGGGGTTATGTCCTGGGAATTGTGGCTGTCGTCTTCAAGGGATTCCTGAATTTTAGCAAGAGAGACAACTCCCACATAAGTTCGGTCTTTTCGCAGCACATATGCCCATTCACGATCAAATTCATTTAGCCTTTGGCGTACTGCCCGAAGTCCGGCTTTGTGCAATGGAAAAGTAACCTGGGTGGAGGTGGCAATATCTCCTGCCTTGTATACATGTGTGGGATCCACCCCTCTGAAGAAAGCTTTGACGTAATCATCGGCCGGGTTTCTCATAATTTCTTCCGGGGGCCCGATTTGAACTATTCTTCCGCTTTCCATGATCGCGATCCGGTCGCCGATTCGCATGGCTTCATCCAGATCGTGAGAAATAAAAATCACGGTGCGGTTGCTGCCTTCCTGCAACTTGAGCAGTTCATCCTGCATTTCAGTGCGGATCAGGGGGTCGAGTGCGGAAAATGCCTCATCCATTAGCATGATATCAGGATCGACTGCCAGTCCCCTGGCCAGTCCCACGCGCTGCTGCATTCCGCCCGACAGAGATCTCGGATAACTATTGGCAACATGATCAAGTCCCACCTGCTCAAGGGCGGACATGGCCCTTTCGTTTCGTTTGTTTTGTGAAAAACCCATGATTTCAAGGCCGAAAGCGGCATTTTGCATTACTGTCAGATGGGGCATAAGCGCAAAGGATTGAAACACCATGCTCATGTATTTTCTGCGAATTTCCACGAGCTGCTTGGTGTCCATTTTGGTTATGTCATGGCCTTCCACGATAATCTTGCCGGATGTGGGCTCAATTAAGCGATTGAGCAATCTTACCAGAGTTGATTTACCTGAACCTGAAAGCCCCATGATTACAAATATTTCTCCGGCATAAACAGAAAAACTGGCGTCCTGTACTCCAATGGTAAGCCCTGTTTCCTTGTAGATTTCATCCTTTTTTTTGTTTTGTTTCAAAAGCTGGAAAGCCGGTTCGGGATTGCCGCCGAAAATCTTGTAGGCATTTTCCACCTCAAGCCGTTTCTGGCCGTTTGATGATTCATTCCCCATGGTCGTTATCCTCTGCTTGAATGATCAAGAAATAATTGGCTGACAGACGTTTTGTAAAACGATAGTCTAATTATAAACCCTGCTTTATTCTTTTTCACTATTCATAGAAAAAAGAGTGCCGCACTTTAAAGAAAAATCAAAAAACTTTTATCATGGTTGCGGAATAAGTTTTTGATATAGTGTTAGATGCAGGTTTTAGTTTTTTTCTAACTGATAGTATTTATTATATTTTTGGTGTTTTGTCAATTTGTTTCAGCTTAAAGACAAAATTAGCTTTTTTGTCTTGCGAAAACAGCTTGAATTTATGACATATTTTAATATATAAAAAAATTTGCAAAAGTCGATCAATGTTCAGTTTCTTACCTGTATAGTCATCTGAGCTAAATTTTTTACCTTCAGGCGGGTCGATTCTGATGAGTTATATTTTTCCGCCCCTGCTGCGAGGGGTTTTGACCTTTGCAATATATGTGGTTTTTACCGTTGTGCTGTGTTTGTTTTTTTATCTTATAGCCGCGGTTAAATTTCTGGTGCCGGCCCAAGGGACCCGCAAACAGATCAGCCGGACTCTGGACTCGATTGCAAGCGGGATATGGGTCTGGTGTTCCGTGCGAACCCATGATCTGGCCGGGTCGGTGATCTATGATGTCAGCGGTGACACGAATCTTCGCCCTGATCAATGGTATATGATTGTCTCCAATCATCAAAGCTGGGTGGATATCCTGGTGCTTATCCGGGTGCTGAAGTCAAAGGTGCCACCATACAAATTTTTTATAAAAAAGGAACTGCTGTGGCTTCCGTTTATGGGACAGTGCTTCTGGGCCCTGGATTTTCCTGTGATGAGGCGCTATTCAAAAGAAATGCTGGAAAAATATCCTCACCTTAAAGGAAAGGACCTGGAGACAACCCGGAAGTATTGTGAAAAATTCAGGCACAGGCCCGTATCCATTATGAATTTTGTGGAAGGCACCCGGTTTTCAGCAAAAAAACATGAAAAACAGGGATCTCCATACAAGCACCTGCTTGTGCCAAGGGCAGGAGGTGCTGCCATGATTTTGTATGCCATGGGAGATCAGATTCACGATCTGGTGGATATAACCATAGCCTATCCGGAGGGTGTGCCGGGGCTTTGGGACTATTTCTGCGGCAGAACCAGGCGTGTTAGGGTTCATCTGCGCCTGCGCAAAATTCCTGAAGATCTAAAAAACGGCTTGTATTTTGAAGATAAACAGGGCAGGAGCAGGTTTTATTCTTGGCTCAATGAGTTGTGGGCTCAGAAAGATCAGACCCTTGATGCGCTTTTATCCAGGGATGCGTAGAAGCTTTTTAAATACTTTTAAAAATGCCCCCCGCAGCCGCATTCACAGGAGCTGCAGGCCGTAATTTCAGCCATGGCCCGCACCACTTCCCTGGCTTCTGCCGGGTGGGCCGATATTATTTTAAGATTCAGATAAAACGGATCCAAAGGTATTTTCAGGCGCAGCGGAAAGGGGAAGATGTGCCCGAAAAACTCGGGTATAAAGGATTTATTTATTTCAAGGCTTAAATTTTCACCCGCGCGTCTGCCTTCAATTCTGCGTTCCAGGGGGGTAAGTCCTGAGCTTCCTATTCCGAAAATAAAGCCGACTGGTTCCGGCTCCATTAGTTCAGTTCCTGAGGGGCGCTTGCCGGCCGAAACCAGCATTTCCACCTTTATTAAGGGTTCAATTTTTTGCTTTTCAGGTTTCATTGGGTTCCCTTTGATCATTGACTCTTTTTATATCTTTATCAGAAATCATAGCACAGGCACGGCGGGCCTATCAACATAAGTTAAGAGGCTTTATGTATCAGGTTAAGCACTGTTTAATGTAAGACCTTGTTTCCATGTTGTTTAAACCCAATAAAAATCCGTCAAGTTTGAAAAACCAAATGAAATGCATATTATTTGGTAGATCCGTTTTTTTAAAGCAACATCAAATACGACAAGGAGGAGTGAATGGGAAAAACCATGCAGCACTTAAAAGACGCCTTTGCCGGGGAATCCCAGGCAAATCGAAAGTACCTTGCTTTTGCAAAACAGGCGGAAAAAGATGGTTTTGTGTCTGTTGCCAAGCTATTCCGTGCGGTTGCCGCAGCTGAAACAGTTCATGCTCATGCCCATCTGCGGGCCCTGGGCGGAATAGGCAGCACAGAAGAAAACCTCAAAGAGGCCATTGACGGTGAAAGCCATGAATTTCAAAAAATGTATCCGGAAATGATAGCCGATGCCAGGGCAGAGGGTGAAAAGGATGCAGACCGGAGTTTTACCTGGGCCAATGAGGTTGAGCAGATTCATGCAAAATTGTATCAGAAAACACTGGATCAGCTCGACAGCCCCGAGGATGTGGAGTGCTATTACGTCTGCTCCTTGTGCGGCAATACAGTTGCAAACCAGCCCCCTGAAATCTGCCCGGTCTGCAAGGCCAAGGCAAAAGTCTTTGAACGCGTTGACTGATTATTTTTTATAACCCCGCTGCCTGGCAGCGGGGTTATAAAATTTGATGGCACCGTAAAAAGTCCAATATCTGCGTTACGCGCAATTTCTGAGGAATCTTACGTACAGCCCAGTACCCTGTGTTTCTATGGATTTTTTGAAAAGGGAAATGCAGAAAAGTCATGGCG
>JAABTZ010000284.1 GCA_011389605.1 Desulfobacteraceae bacterium | reverse complement strand
GATGTAGGCCAGATCCAAGGATGCATACACCTCTTTTTCCGTCTTGCCTGCAACCCTGTTTTCCCCCTGATATACCCCGTATTCATTTATTTTCAGGCCCTTTTCAAGAGCAAGCTGGCGCATTGCAATATTGTGGGCCTTTGAACCGGTAAAATAATGCAGGGCTGCACCATAACTAACCTGAGGGACTATACGCAGATCCACCTGCAGGCCAGAGCGAAGAATCACGCTGCTCTTGGTTTCTCCCTGGGATAAAATATTTTTCACCCCTTCAAAGGAGACAAATGCCTCCATGATCTGCTTTTCATGGCCGCGCCTGCAGCTGGCCAGAAAATCAAGATCGCCAACGGTTTCAGCCCCCCGGCGAAAACTGCCGGCTACCTTTACACGCCGTACCCCTTCAAGACCGGCCAGGTGCTGCTCTAAGGCCATGGCAAATGGTGCGGCATCGCTCCACAACAGGCGTTTTTCTCCGGATTTTTTGACCCTGCCCAAAGATTCTATGATGTGCTGCTGACTTTTTTCACCGAAACCATTCAGCTCTGCAATTTGCCCGCGCCGGGCCGCTCTTTCAAGATCTTCGAGACTGGTTACCCCGAGATTTTTGTAAAGATGTGCTGTTTTTTTGGGTCCCAGGGACGGCACCTTCATCAGGTCAAGCAATGAAACCGGAAGTTCCCGCCTGAGCTGCCGAAGCTGTTCCAGGCCTCCGGTCTCCACGATCTCCCGGATCTTGCCGGCAAGTTCCCGGCCTATGCCCTTAAATTCTGTCAGGTCCTTGTCTGCCTTGACCATGGAGGCCACTGGTTGGCTGATTTGCTCTATAATCCTGGCGGCCTCCCTGTAAGCCCGGATACGGAAAGGATTGTCATCCTTTATCTCCAGCAGGTCCGCCACCTGGTTGAGCAAATCACGGATTTCATTGTTCTGCAGTAACATGGAGTTTCTCCCCGTGCATCAGCTGGATGCCCGTTTGATGCCATTGCCGTTAATCAAACCCGTACCAGGCTGTTTTCTCGGCTGCCAAAACCCGGCCGCTGTCCACCTTGTTGGCAGGAAACCCAAGGTCAGGATACCCAATGGCAATGGCAATTACAATACGCTTATTTTCATCAATGCCGGTATATTTACGGATTACATCCGGGAAAAATACGCCCTGGTCTTCAATGCAGGTGCCAAGGCCGTGTTCCAGTGCTGCCAGGCAGATATTTTGCATTACAGCGCCGATATCAAGCAGGGGGCCGGATTGGCTTAAAACTGTATCAACTGAAATAATAATGGCGGCCGGGGCATCAAAAAACCGAAATCCAAGCTTGAGCCACTCATTGCGCTTCTCCGTGTCCCCGCGCTCAATTGCCATAAGGGAGAACAGATGCTTTGCAAGATCCACCTGCCTGCGCCGGAAAACACTGTCTTTCGGCCACAGGCCGGTTATGTTCTCAGGCCCTCCGGATGCTCCTCTCTCAAGGCTTTCGATATTTGCCTTGCAGATCTTGTCAAGCACGCCGCCTGCCACCACGGTAAATTCCCAGGGTTGGGAGTTTAATGCAGAAGGGGCATACACCGCGGTTTCAAGAATTTCTGATATAAGAGCTCGGGGCACGGGCTTTGGGATAAAACCTCTAATGCTTTTACGACTGCAAATGGCTTCGTTGATATTCATGCATTTCTCCTCAATGGCGGTTTTCCTGTTTTAATATACCTAAACTGAGCGATTTTCAAGTTTGCCGCGGATACATGGATGGAAATCAGAAAACAGAACAGAAAAGCAGCCAGCGGCATCCGGCCGCGGCATCAACGGGTTTATTTAAGCTCAGATATTATCCTTTAATGGAATACATAACTATCGATGCTGGAATCAGTCGTCAAGGATTTTTAACTTCACAATTGCCGTTCTTTTCGGACAAGCTTTATTTTATGAGCGGATTTTCCTTTTGCATCCACCATGTGTCTCTGGTATAGGAAAACATCTTAAACAAAAAAGCCACTGCTCACAGGAGAAAAACAATATGACCATCAGCCGGGAATTGCTTGATATTCTGGTTTGCCCGCAATGCAAAGGGGCAATATATCTCAATAAAACCCAGGACGCTCTGGTGTGTGACAGTTGCAGGCTCGAATTTGAAATCAGGGATGACATACCGGTCATGCTTGTTGAAGAGGCCCGTCGGCTCGAAGACTGACTCCGGAAGATCCGGTAAAGAACCCTTAGAGGAAGAAATTTAGTCCCTTTCGGGACCTGCAAACACAACTTTGCAGCAACAGGCACTGTGTTCTATGAGTCGGCTTTACGAGCCCGCACCCGCAAAACTTGTAATCGGCGTCTTTATGGCAGACCGGAGTCTGATTGAGCCGGTCGCCCGGCGGCTTTCAGAGACATTCGGCGCAGTTGATATGATCAGCCGCTGGTTTGACTTTGACTTTACCCGGTATTATGAGCCGGAGATGGGAAGCAGACTGTTTCGGCGAATGACCGCGTTTCAGAACATGATCGGCCAGCTTGAGCTTTCGAAGATAAAGCATGCCACCAACGCCATTGAAACAGAATTTGCAGAAAGAGGCAAGCGCCGGGTGAATATCGATCCAGGCTACATGCTGCGGGAACGGTTTGTTCTTGCCACCGGAAAAAACTTCTCCCACCGGATTTATATCGGTGATAGCATCTATGCCGATTTGACGCTGATTTACAGTAAAGGTGCTTTCAATCCGCTGCCCTGGACATATCCGGATTATCAGTCTCCGGAAATGACGGATTTTCTTGTCCGGGTGCGCAGCAAATATGTTTTCGATCTCAAGGAGGCAAAGCAACACCCTGATGATTAAAAGTATGACAGCATTTGCCGGAATAGAACACAGCCAGGGGAATGCCACGGTTTGTGTTGAGATTCGCGGTTACAACAGCCGGTATTTGGATCTGGCCGTCAGGCTGCCTTCCGCCTTTGGCTGGCTTGAAGACACTGTCAAGCAGTCCGTAAGCAAACGCGCCTGCCGGGGCCGCATTGAGGTTAGGATAGGTATAAGCGTCATAGAAGAGACATCCCGGAGCTTCACTGTTGACACGCAGCTGGCAGACGCCTATTACAATGCCCTGGAGCAGATTAAAAACCGTTTCAGAATCACCGAACCTATAGGCATTTCACATCTTGCCGGACTAAATGGAATAATTGAAAACACAGAAAACCATGCTGACGCGGAAACCCTGATTAAAGTGACCGAATCTGCCATGCAAAAGGCCCTGGATGCCTTTGACTCCATGCGGACCACCGAAGGCCGGGCCATGGCCAGGGACTTGTCGGAGCGCATTGTTTTTATAGAAGAGTGCATCGGGCGCATAAATGATCTGCGCAAAGGGCTTGTCAACGCTTATCAGCAGAGGCTTCATACACGAATTCGGGACCTGGTTGGCGACAGCCTTGAAATCGATGAGACACGAATTGCTCAGGAAGCGGCAATTGTGGCTGATAAAAGCGATATTTCAGAAGAGCTGACCCGGGCCAAAAGCCATGCCCAACAATTCCGGCAGATAATGAATTCCGATGACCCTGCTGGCAAACCTCTGAATTTTCTTTTGCAGGAATTTAACCGGGAATTTAATACCATGGGAGTCAAGGCCGGCAGTGCCGATATATCCCATATGATTGTCTCCGCAAAAACCGAACTGGAAAAGCTCCGGGAGCAGGTCCAGAACATAGAATAAACCCAAGCTTTAGCAACCCTACTGCCAGGAGAACATTTAATGAATTACAGTCTGCTCAATATCGGCTTTGGAGGTTCCATTGTCGCCGAGGAAGTAATTGCAATCCTGTCTCCCAACTCTGCGCCCATGAAGCGGTTAAGAGACGATGCCAGGGATGACAACCGCCTTATCGATGCCACCCACGGCCGGCGGACCCGCTCTATTATAATTACAAAAACCAATCATATAATACTTTCTGCCATGCAGGCCGAAACCATTTCCCAGCGCTTTGTAATGCTAAAGGAAAAAGATAAGGACCATAACTCAGGCAATCACGGCAAGGCGTAAATATTTCATGACAGAACCTGATGCCAAAAACCGGTCAAAGAAACTGCCGAACTCATCAGCGGGTGGCAGAACCGGCCGGTTGTTTGTTCTTTCAGCCCCTTCGGGCACCGGGAAAACTACTCTTTGCCGAAGGATTCTGCCGCGCCTTGAAAATATGCGTTTTTCGGTCTCCTATACCACCAGGCCGCCAAGGCCCGGTGAAATCAGCGGAAAAGACTACCATTTCATTTCCAGGCAGGTTTTCGAAGAGATGATCCGGAAAAACCACTGGGCAGAGTGGGCAAAGGTTTACGACAATTATTACGGCACCAGTGCAAAGGATATTGAAAGGGATTTGGCGTCAGGATATGATATACTCCTTGATATAGACGTAAACGGCATGCGCCAGATTATTTCCAGGTTTCCTCAAAGCGTGACTATTTTCATAATGCCCCCGTCCCTGGAGGATCTGCGTCACCGTCTTGAAAAACGCGGCAGCGATGAAGCCGGGGTCATAGACAAACGTTTAAAAGCAGCAACCCGGGAGATTGCCTGCCGTTATGAATACGGTCATATCATTGTCAATGACCGTGTGGAAAGGGCTGCATGTCAACTGCTTGCCGTGATTGAAAACAGCCGGCAGCCAAACTGCCCGGAAAACCAGGAATATAAACTTTGATGGCTCCGTAAAAAGTCCAATATCTGCATTACGAGCGATTTCTGAAGAATTTCACGTACGGCTAAGTACGCTGCATTCTTCGAAATCGCG
>JAABTZ010000283.1 GCA_011389605.1 Desulfobacteraceae bacterium | reverse complement strand
TTGATGAGCCTGTAAAAAGTCTTTTTTCCAGGCAGTGTTAAGTTTTAAGTGATTAAGTGTTAAGTAAAATCAAGAAGTTATTTTTTTATTGTTTGGCGATTATATCAGTTTTAAAACTTTTTACGAAGCCGTCTAAAAGCGACTTTTTACGAGTGCATCAAGGTTAAAGGTTTAAGGTTCACACTGCATATTGTAAAATATGGTCTTTGATACTGGTTTTGTCCAATTTAAATGTTGATGGCACCGTAAAAAGTCCAATATCTGCTTACGGCGCCATCCAAAAACATAGTTTTTACGGGGGCATCAATATTGATGCAGAGTTGTTGGGCCATGAACTGAATTTATGGGATATTTCGGAATTTATCAAGACTAAAGATTTGACCCCTGCCATGCCCCCCCTATCAACTTAAAAACCATTGACAGTTGTGCGAACTCTAATATAAAGATGTAAGAGAGGTTCATTTTTTAGATTAATAAGGCATTAACTAGTAATTGTTTTTTTGTCAGAATCACGTTTCATGAAAGCCATGACGCAATGCCCTGCCAAGTGATTACAGATAGAGACAAAAGCAAATGTCCGGAGATTCAGCATTATAACCCAGGTTCCTTTTTCTTAGTTTCTCCATTTAATCGTGTCAAAGTTCATAATTCCGGCAAATCATTGGTTTAAATTTACTTCATTTCTGAAAGGGGGGATTGCTATGATAGGATAAAAGAAAGATAAGCTTGCAGGGGCTTTATTTGAGGTCATAAGGAGTTAAATTCCCTAAAAAATAGGCCTGGCAGATATATCATAATATAATTTTTTATTTTTATAAGGAGATTGAAATGAGAAACAAAATCTTGTGGGCGGCGATTGTAATGATTTTTGTTTTTTTGGGCAGTTCACTTACCTGCACAGCGGCGGATAAAGTATACAAATGGAAGATGCAGGCATGGAGAAGTGCTGCAGAACCAGGCATGGCTTATTATAAGGAAATATTTGAAGAGGTTTTGCCCAAACTGACAAACGGGAGGCTTCAGATAAAGATGTACTGGGGAGGTGAACTGGTGGCAACCCCTGATATGCTAGATGCTGTTCGGGCCGGAATGATTGAGATTGGCCTTGCATCATCCTACACTTACCAGGGGGCCATACCGGTAGCAGCGGTTGAATACGGACTGCCGTTTGGAATAAGGTCCCCGGCTGAAAAATATAACTTTATGTATGGCAAGGACATGGCAGACATTTTCGGCGGATGGAGGGCAATAGATCTGCTCAGAGAACAATATGCCAAGCACGGTGTGCACTTGCTTGTTTCAGGGATCGACTGCTGGCCCGGCTCCTTTATGTTTACAAGCCCGATAGAAAGCATAAAAGATATAGAAGGCAAAAAGGTCCGTGCATCCGGCCTGATGATGGATTGGATCAGGAAACTCGGCGGTGACGGTGTTTTTATCACAGGAGAGGAAACCTACTCGGCACTCCAGAGCGGTGCCATTGACGGTTTGAGCTGGGGGAGTTCAATGGGTATGTACACCACAGGGTTCCATGAGGTGGCAAAGCATTTTCTCTATCCTCCTCTTATGCCCGTAAACAACGCCAATATAATAATTAATAAAAAAGCCTGGGATTCTTTGCCCGATGATCTCAAGATTGCTCTTGAGCAGGCGGGCATGCTGGCGGGCATAGCTCATACCAACCATCAGAACTGGACTGGTGAAAAATGGGGCCTGATTCAGATGGAAAAGGCAGGCGTGAAAGTTCATCATCTTGAGGGTGAGGATCTTGAAAAAGCCAAAGAGGTTGCTTTTGAACTGTGGGATGAACAGGCGAAAAGAAGCCCTGCATCTAAAGAACTCGTTGGCAAGATAAAGGATTATATGAAAACAATGGGCTATCTGGATTAACAAGGCAAGAAAGAAACCAGGAAAGCGGGGGGATGGCTTTTTAATCATACCCCCGCTCGAAATGATTAAGGAAGCAGCCAATGCGTTTATTCATCAGAGCCGTGGCAAAAATCTCCGATATTAGTGGGAATATTTTGATGTGGCTCCCGTGGGTACTGATGGCAATAATTGTTTGGGAGGTTACTCTCAGAAATGTTTTCGGCCATCCGACAATATGGATACATGAGTTGAGCTCCATGATATTCGGCGCTTTGTCTATACTCGGAGGCGCCTATACGTTGCGTGTCAGGGGCCACGTAAGCATGGATCTTTTTTATAACAAACTTTCAGAACGCGGCAGGGCGGTTCTCGACATAATCACGTTTCCTCTTTTCTTTGTCTTTATCTTTACCATTCTTTGGTATGGCACCTTATTTGCGATGCGCTCCTATGTATCACATGAAGCATCAATCAGTACATGGGGCCCGCCGTTGTGGCCGGTGAAATTCACCGTACCTATCGGCGCGTTTTTGCTGCTTTTGGAGGCCATTGCCAAGCTTTTTTCTGACATTTTATTTGCCGTTAAAGGGGAAAGGGTAAAGTAATGGAACCCGGTATGATTACACTTCTGCTGGTAATCTGCATGATTTTTGGTCTGGTCTCGGGCCTGCCGATAGCATTTGTTCTAGGGGCGATAGGTACAATTTTTACCTATTTTTTATGGGGCCCCCATGCAATGCTGATGATAACCTCAACAATCTTTGGCAAGGCCATGATGTCTTTCGGCCTTCTTGCCATTCCCCTTTTTATACTAATGGGAAACATTCTCCAGCATTCAGGTATTGCAGACAGATTGTTCAGTGCCTTCTATATCTGGGGAGGGAGACTGGGTGGAGGCCTGGCTGTCGCGGCAATAATAGTTTGCACCCTTTTTGCCGCTATGACAGGAATCGGCGGGGCAGGAACCGTTACAATGGGTCTTATAGCCCTGCCGGCGATGATATCGCGCGGATATAACAAAAAGCTGGCTCTCGGATGTATAGGCGCCGGCGGAGCCCTTGGAATACTTCTGCCGCCGAGTATTATCATGATTATCTATGGGATGATTACCCAGACCTCGATTGGTAAGCTGTTTGCCGCAGGCATTCTTCCGGGCCTTTTGCTGGCGGCATTATTTGTCGTATATATACTTATCATCTGTAAATTATATCCGTCTTATGGCCCCGGCGTACCAGAGGAAGAAACCCTTACGTTAAAAGAAAAGGTCGTAAATACAAAATCCGTGATTGGTCCTTTGCTGCTTATTCTGGCGGTTCTGGGGGCGATTTTCGGCGGGTTCGCCACCCCGACGGAAGGCGCGGCCATAGGAGCGTTCGGCAGTTTGATCTTAATGATTGCAAGCCGAAAATTAAACTGGGCATCCTTTAGGGACGTATCCCTGAGCACGCTTAGATACAGCTGTATGGTTCTCTGGATTATCTTCGGAGCCTATTGCTTTTCCACTATTTATACAGCCCTGGGAGCTTCGACCTTCTTCAGCAATCTGGTGCAGGACCTGCCTTTCGGCTATTGGGGCGTTTTTATTCTTTTGCAGGTAATCTTTTTTGTACTGGGTACATTTCTCGATCCCGGCGCAATCGTTATGATTACCGCACCAATCGCCATGCCTGTTGTAAAACTCATGGGATATGATCCGATCTGGTTCGGGGTTATTTTCGTCATGAATATGCAGGTCGCCTATATATCTCCGCCTTTTGGGTATAATCTTTTTTACCTTAAAAGTATTGCCCCTCCGGAGATTGAAATTAAAGATATCTATCTGGCAATTATCCCGTTTGTCGTGATTCAGATTATAGCTTTGATTATTGTCGCTATCTTTCCTCAGATCGCATTATGGATACCGGACCTGCTCTTCGGGGTATAATGGAACGGGAAATTAAATATCGCTAAATTTGATGGCACCGCAAAAACTCCTGAAACTTATATAACCGCCAAACAATAAAAAAAATAACTTATTGATTTTACTTAACACTTAATCACTTAAAACTTAACACTGCCTGTAAAAAAGACTTTTTACGAAGGCGTAAAATTCAGGTATGAATAACCTATTATTACATCAGGGGGAGTAAAGCATGGTAGATTTTAGCCTTACAGCGGAACAAAAACGATTTGTCGAGACTGCACGTGAGTTTTCGGCAAAAGAGATCAGACCGGTTGCACTGGAATATGATGCAGAGCCGGTCTATCCGGAGAAAATATTAAAGAAGGCTCATGAACTCGGTTTTCTATATACCAATATTCCTGAAGCCTACGGCGGTTCAGGGATGGATTACCTGACCCACTATATTGTAACGGAAGCTCTTAACTATGATTGCTGTGCCATAGGCCAGATGATCGGAATATCCCATTTGGCAACAGCACCGATAATGCTTGGCGCAACAGGGGAGCAAAAGAAAAAGTTCCTTGGCAAAATGACGCAAAGCCATAAAAGCGCCTGTTTCTGTCTCACCGAGCCGGGGGCCGGCTCTGATGCGGCAGCCATGAACACCATGGCGAAAAAAAAAGGAGACAAGTACATTCTAAACGGCAGCAAGTGTTATATCACAAATGGCAGGGATGCCGACTTGCTGTGCGTCTTTGCCTCAACAGATCCTGAAAAGGGGACAAGAGGCATTTCCTGTTTTGCAGTGTCGCGGGATACGCCGGGCATACGCGTGGGAAGCGTCGAGGACAAGATGGGCCACAGGGCACTTGTGGTAGCTGAACTTTTTTTTGAGGATGTTGAGCTGACACCTGAAAACCTAATAGGAGAAGAAGGCCAGGGATTTAAACTTGCCATGATGGCCCTGGACATGGGGCGGGTAAACATAACGGCTATCTGCACGGCAATCTCCCAGTGCGCCC
>JAABTZ010000282.1 GCA_011389605.1 Desulfobacteraceae bacterium | reverse complement strand
CATCCACCAGTCGCTCTGAAAAGCGCTTGAGGGCAGAAGAGCCGCCTGCTTGTCCGTATACATCCACATTCCCCAGATACGTCCAGAAAAGCAGCACCAGCAGCAAATAGGCCCCGATGATAAAAATACTGACAAACATGCTCAACGGAATAATTGCCAGGGCGATGACTCCGGAAAGAATTGAAAAAACATAGAGTATAAGCACGGCTCTGGGCTCAGACAACCCCATGGCCACCATCCGGTGTGAAGAATGATCCGTGCCCCCCTGAAAGATGGACCGCGCGGTGAATTTCCTCATGAAACTGACAAAGGCAGTGTCGATGATGGGCACAAACAGGATCAGAATCGGGGTGAAAATAACCGAGAGCTGGTTGAAAACAGATCCTTGCCCGGTTTGAAGCGGGCGGATTTCAATCATCATCACCGAAAGCAGAAAACCGATGAGCAGGCTGCCTGCATCCCCCATAAAAATTGAGGCAGGATAAAAATTATATACCAGAAACCCCGCAATACCTCCAAGATAAGCCAGCATCAATAACTGCTGGGCTTGTTGGTGGGGAAACACGCTGGGTTCCACAACAAGCCAAAGCAGCAGAAAACAGCCGGAGATCAATGCCACGCCCGCTGAAAGACCGTCCATGTTGTCCAGAAGATTAAAGGCATTGGTGATGCCTACGATCCAGAATATGCTCACCAGCTGATTGGCGGTCATGGAGTCAAACCAGTTGACCTGGAAGCCCAAAAGCACCAGCACCGAAGCGATGACCACCTGGCCGATGAGTTTGTACTGGGGATTGATGTCAAAGATGTCATCTGCAAGCCCCAGCAGAAAAATGCCGCTGCCCGCAATTGCAATCGGCGCCATTGGCGCAATTGCAGAATGGAAATCCAGAAAATATAACCCACTGAAAAGCCAGGCCCCGGTCATGCTCAAAAAAATTGCAACGCCCCCGAACAGGCCGGTTTTTCTGGTATGCCACCGATCCTTTCTGGGACATGCAACACAGTCTGTTTTTACCGACAGATACCGGACGCCTGGCGTGAGTATCACGGCCAGAAAAAAAGACACTGCAAATACAGTTGTATTTAATCCAATAAGGTGCATCATGCTTACATGTAATATTCGATCACGCTGTTGATAATGGCATCCAGATCTTTTTCAGGCCTGAAATTCAACAACTTATTAATTCTGGTAATATCGGGCAGCCGCCGCTGCATGTCTTCAAAGCCGGCGCCGTAAGCCCGGTCATAGGATAAATATTCGATGGGAGAAGAACTTTTGGTCATCTCCTTGACCTTGTGGGCCAGTTCCTCGATGGTAATTTCCTTCTGGCTCCCGATATTGTAGACATTGCCCAGGGCCCTGTCGTCATTCATCAGCTTGATCATGGCTTCGGCTGCATCGCACACGTGGGTGAAACTCCTGGACTGCCGGCCGTCGCCGTATATTATGATCGGCTTTCCGATAAGAGCCTTTTGCACGAAACTGGGCAGCACCATGCCGTATTGGCCGCTTTGCCGGGGCCCCACAGTGTTAAACAGCCGTGCTATCACCACGGGCAGCTTTTTCTCCTCATAATAAGCCAGGGCCAGAAACTCGTCAAAGGCCTTTGAACAGGCATAGGCCCACCGGCGCTTGGTGGTGGCTCCCATCATGCGGTCTGCATCCTCATGAAGTGCGTGGCCGCCGTTGTCCTCCATGATTTTGCCGTAGACTTCACTGGTGGATGCAATCAAAACCTTTTTCTTATACTTGTTGGCAATGGCCAGAACCATTTCGGTCCCCTTGACGTTGGTTTCAAGGGTCTCAACCGGCCGGTTCATTATCAGTTTAACGCCAACGGCTGCGGCCATATGATAAACATGATCACATTTGGCAATCAACTCATCCATCAGGTTTTGATTCAATATGGTATCAGCATGAAAATTAAAATTTTGATTTTTCTGGTTCTGCCTGATATTTTTCATGCTCCCGGAACTCAGGTCATCGACCACATAGACATGATGCCCAAGGGCCAGCAATTTATCTGCAAGGTGTGATCCGATAAAACCCGCACCTCCTGTGATCAGTATTCTCATATGCAACGGACCTCTATTTGTTTAACAAAAATCATTTGCCTTACGGGATGTCACCTTTTAGAGCCGTATATCCTTTTTTAAAGATACGATTCTCATATGCCAGGCCTTATAATGCATCCACTCCGCACAACTCTTTTTCCAGGTCGGAAAAAAACGCGTTAACCTGTTTTCCAAACGCCTCCAGATTAAAAGCATGACTTTGCTCATAAGCTGCATTTGCCATTTTTTCCAGCAGTTCCTTGTCATTGATCAGAGCACGTGTGTATTGCTGCAACTGCTCCAAATTGGAAAAACGGTAGCCGTTTTCACCATGGGACACGATTTCCCTCTGCCCGCCGCCGTCGTAGACAACAGGCACGCATTTATTCTGCATGGCCTCAACCGTTGTCATGCCGAAATGTTCGATCAAGTGGGGCTCGGTTTCCATCAATCCACAAGCATGCCAGAAAATGGAAGCCTCCGCATACAATTGCTGTAATTCTTTATGCCCCAAATCCGGATGTAATTCAATATCTGTTGAGCAGATTCTGTCTTTTATCTTTTGATAATATGCATTTTGCGGAAAGCTGCCGCCTGCCAGAACCAGGCGCCAGCCGTCAAGGGCGTTTGGATGCTTTTTTTTCAGGCGGGTAAACGCTTCGATCATTTCAGCCTGTTTTTTGCTGCCTGCGGCTTCAAAGCGGGCAACTGACAAAATGATTTTTTTCTTTTCCGATATCCGGACATTGCCGTTATACATGTGCACCGGGGGATATATTCTGTGAGTCGGGGCAATTCCCCACTGTTTCTTGATCCATTGGCTTGTATAATTTCCGTTGCTGACCAGGTAATCGTATTGATCAACCTGGAAAAATTTTTCCCTGGGGCGGTCGGGAAAGTGACAGATAAAAATGGACAAGGGGGAAAGGGGGCAAACCTTGCCGAGCATGTTGGCATTTATGAAAACATCATAGTCCAGACTCTGCCGGCTGATCACGTCAAAAGGATTGGACTGCTCGCTGACCACCATTCCCTCATCAATGAAATACCGGTTCCGGCTTTCAAAAAATGGAATTTTGACTGTTTTCAAACTGCATCCGGACAAATCCAGGTCAAACCATTCCCGGTATTTTTCCAGCCCTATATCCTTGTTTACAATATAGGTGATGTCATATGAATCCTTCAGCATCTCCGCCATGGTGGCCACATAACGCTGTCCTCCCCCGGCGAAATGAAAGGCATGGTCATAGATGCCGATGCGGATTTTCCGGAGATTGAGAATCAGCTCCAGGCGGGAGAAAAAATGAGCTGCCCCGAGAGGGCCGTATATTTCCCGGACGATTTCCCTGAGACCATCTAGCACGGCCGATGATACGGCGGCTTCGTTTGACAGCACCATCTTCCGGGCAGCCTGGAGCAGCACCCGGTACAGGTTCTTTTTTTCCTTTTTTAAATAAATATGGGATGTGCGGACACTGGCCGGCAGTTTTTCCGGAAAATGCTTGGCAACGCAGAAAAGGCGGTTTCTGGAGCACAAATAGTCACAAAGAGCCGAACTCGCAGAGCCCTGGTACTTGTGGTACACGACGCTTCCGGGAGCACAAAAAAACTGCCATCCTTTTTTCCGGCAGCGAATGCTGTAATCCACATCCTCGCAATACATGATCAGGTCTTCATCAAAATGGCCCGTATCTTTGATGCAGGCCATTTTGATAAATACAGCGCCGCCTGAAAAATATTGAAGCTCCCGGGGCTGGTCATACTGGCCCGCATCCTTTTGGTCAAAGCCGATATCCCGGAAATAAAAATCCTCGACTTCTTCTACGCCCACGCTGTTGATACGGCCGTTTCCCATAAAAAGTATCTTGCTCTGCACGGCCCCGATGCGCTCATCACTGCTCAGCATCTCCATGGCCGACACCAGCCAGTCCTTTTCAACAGCCATGTCATTGTTTAAAAGAGCCACCACGTCACCGGCAGCGCTGTGGATGCCAAGGTTTAAAGCCCGGGCGAAATTATTGGAATCATTTTCAATAATGGTTGCCTCCGGGAAACTGCCAGTCACAAAATCCCTGGAGTCATCTGTGGAACCGTTGTCCACCACAATGATATCTGCGGCATATTCCCCCAACTTCATTGCACGCAGAGACTCCAGGCATTTTGCCAGGTGTCTGCGGCCATTAAAGTTCACAACAATTATGGAAACCCGTTTTTCCGATCCCATTACCAAACCATTTCTTAAATATATTAATATATCCGGGATTCACCCTGACCCTGGACTTTTTATGCAACAACAGTGCCATCAAAGGTTGCGGCGTATCTCATCGAGCAGCTCCTGCCTGATGAAATTAATCTTTTCTCCTATGATCCTTTTCTTTGCATCATCTGTTATTGGCTGCCGCAAAACGATTCCGGTCCGGACCGGGCACGGCTTTTCGGTTTCATCCGGGTCGCCGGGCTCCAGGTATTGTTTGCTCTTTGAAATCGGGTCTTCTGCTTCGGCAAACATATTCAGCTCGTTTCTGCCTGCCCGGCGCTTGCGCAGGGCATGGCGGAAAAGGGCCAAAAAGCCCCTGTCCAGATAAATCTTAACCGCAGATACGGTTTTCAGATAAAATTTACGCCGCCCGGAAGACTCAGGAAAAAGACGGTTTACCCGACGCCGAAACCCCTCTGTGATGCGCCATGCAAGGGAATGGTGGATCACGGACAATTCGGCTGCCATATTGCTGGCAGCCAGATCCTT
>JAABTZ010000281.1 GCA_011389605.1 Desulfobacteraceae bacterium | reverse complement strand
GGCCCCCACGGGGCCGGCAAGTCAACTGTTTTTAACCTAATTACCGGAACGCTGAAACCCTCGTCCGGCGGCGTTTTCATTCATGAACAGGAGATTACGGGCCTGCGGCCCTACAGGGTTGCAGCAAAGGGTATTTCCAGAACCTTTCAGACCACCAGCCTTTTTGATCAGCTCCGGGTAATCGACAATCTCATGATTGCCTACAAGTGGCGAACCAGTCTGGGCTTCTGGAATACTCTTCTGCACACATCCGGATGGAAGAGTTATCAGGCCGAGGCTTACCTGCGCTCCTTGGAAACCCTTGAGTTCCTGGGGCTGGCGGAAAAAAGTACGCAGTTTGTTCCGGTTTTGTCCCAGGAGGAGCAAAAACGTCTTGCCATGGGCATAGCACTTGTCAGCCAGCCCCAGATTCTTCTGCTCGATGAGCCTACCGGAGGATTGATCCAGGAGGAAACCGACAGAATAACGAACATGATAAAGAAAATTCGTGACAACGGGACAACTGTTTGTTTAATAGAGCATAAGATGCAGATGATCATGGGCCTGGCCGACAGAATAGTTGTCCTTAACTACGGAAAAAAAATCGCCGAGGGAACACCTGATCAAGTCAGTTCTGACCAGGCTGTTATCGAGGCTTACCTGGGAGGGGAAGTCAAATAATGCTGAAACTCAAACAGGTGCACACACACATCGGTGGACTTCATATTATTCATGACGTTTCATTTGAAATCAAAAGAGGCGAATTCGTGGCACTGCTTGGCAGCAACGGAGCGGGCAAAACCACCTTGTTCCGAACCATTGCCGGAGTGCTAAAGCCCAGTTCGGGCTCCGTGGAGTTCAACGCTGCTTCTATCCATAAGATTCCGGTGCATAAAATTGTCGACCAGGGACTGGTGCTTTGCCCCCAGGGCCGCCAGCTTTTTCCGGATTTATCCGTGTATAAGAATCTTATGATGGGCTCTTATCCCCTGCGCAAGGATAAAACCCGGATTCAGAAAAATCTTGACAGAGTTTATGACCTTTTTCCCGTGCTAAAGGAACGCAGCAATCAGCAGGCAGGCACGTTCAGCGGCGGGGAGCAGCAGATGCTTGCCATTGCAAGAGCCCTGATGAGCGAACCCCAGATGCTGCTTTTAGACGAGCCTTCAATGGGGCTGGCTCCATTGATTGTCAAGCAGATGGCAGATGTTATCTCCAATATCAACCACGAGATGGACACCACCATTTTTCTTTCCGAGCAGAACGCCAACATGGCCCTTAACATCACAGACAGGGGTTATGTGCTTGAAAACGGTTCCTGTGTGCTTTCCGGGGAATGCGAGCAGCTGAAAAATGACGAAATGGTGCGCAAGGCATATATCGGCGCTTGATTTGTCCTTTACAATGATGTATATGCCTAAAAAAGGTCTAAATTAAACATATATTGAATTCAGAGCGAGGTTAGTCATGAAAATTATGGTTTGCTACACCGGCTCCAGGTCCTCTCATTCAGCATTAAAGGAAACCATCAAGCGTGCCCGGGCCATGGATGCCAAAGTCTACCTGGTGGCTTCCCTGGAAAAAGGAACAGAAGAAGAGCAGAAAACCATAGGTCAGCTTGAGGCTGCTTTAAAGGACGCTGAAGAACAATTGAAAAAGGAAGGCATTGCCTGCGAAACCCATCTGCTGGTACGCGGTATGACGCCTGATGAAGATTTGCTGGCTTATGCTTCCGAGCAGGGCATTGATGAAATTGTTATAGGTATACGCAAACGCTCCAAGATGGGCAAGCTGCTGTTTGGTTCAACAGCCCAGTTTTTGATTTTAAACTCCAACTGTCCCGTGCTCACTGTAAAGTAAAACCATTTTTAGGCCATCTCAGGATGGTCCCATCGCTGCTTCTGCCGTTTTTTATCAACTGCTAAAAAACGGCAGAGGCGGGACTGCCCCCATACACACACATTTTTTACTGTTTTAGTCCAGAATCTGCCGGAGCAATATTTTCTGATATTCAGGCAGGTAAGGCGCGAAGAGCTGTTTTTGTTCACCGCGGAAGAAGAGGTTTTCGGCTCGGATCATTCCCATATAGGAGCAGCCCTTGCCCGGCACTGGAACCTGCCGGAACGGCTGGCAGGCATGATTGAGTATCATCATTTTCCTGCAAACCAGGCCTCGTTTTTCGAGGCAGCCATAATAAACGTTGCCGATATCATTGTCAATGCCCTGGAGATTGGAAACAGCGGCGAGTTTTTTGTTCCGGTGATCGAGCCTGATGTGTGTCAGAAACTCAACCTGGACAAGGATATTCTGCAGTCAATAGCCAGTGAAACCGACCTTCAGCTCGCAGACATATTCGAGATAATTTATGGAATTGTTTAATAAAGGCCCTGAGTTCAGCCAGACCGAACGGCTTGAAAAAATTTCCCAAAGCGCCATGGAAGCACTTGAATTATGTGCTTCCATGGGAGATTACCAGACCTCGGTTACCAAGTTTAAAAACCGCAAGGATATTTTTCAGCGGGCAGTGCAGGGCCTGGGGCAGATGCTGCCCATTGCCTTTTATGCTTTTTATGCCATGGATGACGCAGGTTTTGACATCCGGCTGGAGCTTGTCGATGATTCCCAAAAAACCGATTATGCAGGCAGGGCAGTCGATGATTTGATAGACAGGGGGGTGGTGGCCCTTGCGTTAAGAGAAAAAAAGACACTGACCGCCATGAGCCCGGACCGCAGGTACAAGGTGCTGATCCATTCCCTGGCTACCACCTCCAAAACCTACGGGGTGTTTTTCTGCTTTCTTAAAGATGGGCCTGTTGAAAAGGCAATAGTGGATAAGATCACAACTATTATCATGAAGTCAACAGGATATGCCCTGGAAAATTTTGAGCTTTACCAGCTGGTGCACCAGAAGAATGACGAACTGGTGGAAAAAAATTTTCAGGTGTCCAAATCCGAGGCCCTTTACCGCAATACATTTGAAAACACCGGCAACCCGACAATCGTGGTGGACATCCGGGGGGCCATTGTACATGTCAACGGCCAGTTTGCGGAATTTTCAGGGTTTGAGCGCAGGGATTTTGCAGACAGAAGAAATATTTGTGATTTTCTTGGGTCAGGCAGCAATATGGACTTTGCCAAAATCCTTTACATCGCTGAAAAAGACAATCAGGATGCGCCCACGGAATATGTTTTTATAAACAGCCGCAATGAGCACAAAATCGTGTTTTTGAAAATTTCGCTTCTGGGGCTGGAAGATCAATACATTGTTTCCTTTGCAGATGTTACTCCTCTGAAGGAAGCAGAAAGGCAGCTTCAGTTCCAGGCCTTTCATGATCCCCTGACCTGTCTGCCCAACAGGGTTTTGTTCCAGGACCGGCTCAAGCAGGCCATCAAGAAAAAGAAACGCTACCCCGCCTATAATTATGCCCTGATTTTTATTGATCTGGACCGGTTCAAAAGCGTTAACGACACAATGGGCCACAACGTGGGAGATGAGCTGCTCATCCAGGTGGGCAAATGCATTGCTCAAAGCGTTCGTGAAATAGATACCGTGGCGCGTTTCGGCGGGGATGAGTTTCTGGTTTTGCTGGAAGACATTCAGGATAAGGAATGCTGCGACATTGTTGCCCGGCGGATTCTGGGTCAGTTCCGGGAGCCTTTGCAAATCGGTGATCAGGAAATCATAATGACCCTTAGCATGGGCATTTTAATAAGCACTGAACAGGACCTCGGACACACCGATGCAATCCGGCTTGCGGATATGAGCATGTATGAGGCCAAGCGTCAGGGCAGAAACTGCATGGTCTACACACATCAGATTCAGAACCGGGAGATTGAACAAAGGCTTTTGCTGGAAAATAACCTGCAAAAGGCCATTCAGAAGGGAGAATTTTTTCTCCAGTACCAGCCCCTTATGAATCTTTCCAGCAATCAGATTTACGGTGTGGAAGCCCTGGTTCGGTGGCGGCATCCTGAACTGGGAATAATTCCGCCCAACACCTTTATTCCCATTGCCGAGGAAAGCGGTCTGATTATTGCCCTGGGTCAGAAGATATTTGAAATCGCATTTGCCGATTTTGCCGCCTGGTCAGGGAAGTTTCCCATGGCAAAGGATCTTAATCTTAGTTTGAATCTGTCGGTCAAGCAGATGCTTCAAAACAACCTGGCCGCAGATATTAAAAAAATGGCCGGGGCCGCCGGCATAGGTCTTGACAACATCACCCTTGAGATCACCGAAAGCCTGTTTATAGACGACATGGACCGGGCGTTAAAGACAATCCATGACTTAAAGGACCTCGGAGTTTCCATTTCCATTGATGACTTCGGAACAGGATATTCTTCTTTGAGGTATCTTAATAAGTTTCCCATCGATCTTGTGAAAATAGACAAAATTCTCATTGATAACATCACCGGCAATCAGACAAATTACAACATAGTGGCCTCCATGCTCGAGCTTTGTGCAAAGCTGGATTTAAAGGCCATGGCCGAAGGCATCGAAGACCTTGCCCAGCTTGAAAAACTCCAGGGAATGAATTGTCCATTCGGCCAGGGATATTACTTTGCAGCCCCCCAGGACAGAAACGTCATAGAAGAGATGCTGGCAAAAATTTGTGAGGGATTTAACTATAGGTGAAAATATGTCTGTAACGGATATAAAAAATTCTGTAACTGACTATGATGAGCAGCGTTTTCGCATGTTTGTGGAAAACGCAAATGATATCCTTTATACACTGGCCCCTGAGGGCAAATTCACCTATGTATCTCTAAACTGGACCGGCCGTGTTGAGTCTTTTCCTGGCATTGCCAGGGATGTAATAGAAAACAAATAATAGCAGCCGGGGACAA
>JAABTZ010000280.1 GCA_011389605.1 Desulfobacteraceae bacterium | reverse complement strand
AACTTTTTACGGCACCATCAATACTTGATGCACTCGTAAAAAGTCGATTTTCAGATGGCACCATCAATACTTGTAAACAGGAGTGTTAGATTGATTTCCATTACCTGCCCGGGCTGCAGAAAAACATACAGGATTCCTGACAATGAACTGCCCAAAGACAAACCTGTTGACCTGCTTTGCCCGGCCTGCAATACGGTGCTAACAATCAGGCCGGGTTCCGGAACCTCACCTTCCGGCACACCCGCCCGGCCTCTGTTTGGGCCGGAACTCATTGAAAAAATTGTCCGGACCTCCAAAGCCCTGCCGCCCATGCCCCGGATAATAGCCCGGGCCAATGAAGTGCTATCCAGCGAAAATGCCGGCTTCAGGGAAATCAGCCAGGTGCTTGAAACCGACCAGGCGATAGCCACCCGTGTGCTGCGGATTGCCAACTCAGCCTATTACGGACTGAGCGTACCCGTAACCTCGGTACAGCAGGCTTCGGCACTTCTGGGATTTCAAACCCTGCTTGAACTCATTACAGTGGTCAGCAGCTCCAGGATGATGGGAAAACGCCTGGACGGATACAATATCGAGGCCAGGTCCATGTGGAAGCATTCCCTTTCAGTGGCTGTCGGCGCCAGGGCCCTTTCCGATACATATTATCCGGAACTGGTAAATGACGCTTTTATGGCCGGCCTGATCCATGACTCCGGCATGCTTCTTTTAGATTCCTATATTGTCAAAAACCAGAAAACATTCAATACCCTGGTTGCACAGGGAAAAACATTACAGGATGCGGAAACTGAGATATTCGGCTTTGATCATGCATCTCTTGGCTCCATGTATCTTAAAAACTGGAAACTCCCGGCAAACCTGATCCATGCCATCAGTTACCACCACCGCCCCTCTGATTCTGATGACGACCCCCTTGCCTGTATTCTCCATATTTCAGATATTATGGCAAACTCTGCCGGGGGCCCGGAAGCAAACCTTGTCACAGATCAAGCAGCCCTGGCAGGCATCGGCATGGAGCCCGGGGACATGGCCCCTATGACCGAAGAGGTGGAGGCAGTTGTTGAAGGCATAATAGAAAGCATGGAGACGTAAAAAACCTTTTACCTGCGCTGTTTCCAATAAAACAGCTCAACCCCGTCCTGATCACGCACCGGCCGGCTGTCGGGAAAATTTAAAATATTTGCCCCGTCTTCAGTTATTGCAAGGTCAGGAGAGGATATAATTCCTCCCAGCGGGCTGTCAATCTCAGTGCATCTGTCATCCTTTCCCAGGTCGTCTTCAGAGTCACCGTCAAAATGGTCGTAGACCGCCCCGCCGGTTTTGTAATCAAGGGCATACAGGCGGGCAATGCCACCGCCCTTGACGGTACAGGGATCGTATGGCGCCTCTTTTGTGTCTTTATCAGGGGTAAATGTTGTAAAATAAACCACGCCGGCATAAACCACGGGCGAAGACAGGCATTTTTCACCGGGATGCTGCAGTTTGATATACCAGCCCCTGTTGTATTTCCGGCTGAGCGCATTTTTTACTTCAGCCTGCTCAGACAAATTACCGTCCTGGATCAGGTTGCCGGTGACATCCAGAATCACCTTCCTGCTGCCGCTTTGTTCAAAAAAGCCCGGATCATTCAGCGTTGGACGGTCACTAACTGTTTTATCAACATCAAGGCCGCCTGTGTGCCAGTCGTTTTTAATGCAGTAAAAATAATTAACAGCATCTGCGCGCATGGGATTTGCACGGTCGCCGGTGCCAAAAAAGACCCAGTCGCCCACAACACCCTGCCAGGCTTTTTGGCCTGGATCATAGTACTCCATGAATTCCCTTACAAAATCGGCTTCCTCAAAAATTTTTCTGCCTGATGCCGTGGCTGAAAAAAGATGAAAAGCCTGCCAGCTGCCGTCCAGGGCTTTGGGGTCTGCCGGGTCATTATTGTCGCGAAAGGCAAACATGTTTCCTCCCAGGTCCCCGGCGTAAATCCTGCTGACAATATCTTTGCCGTCATCCACGGTATCTGCGGCAAAGGCGCTGACAATGGAATGCTTCATGGCCGATAAATTCAAATGGGAGTTATCAAACCGGAAAACATCGGCCCCGCCGGAGGCGTCTATGGCATAAACCTGATTTCCGACCGCATCAGGCGGGCTGTCATTGCTGTCATAGCCGGGATCATAGCCGCCGGTGAGCAGAAACGCTTCGGCCGTGGAAGAAGCTGAGGCCGCAGTCTTAATAAACTGAGGGGTTTTCCAGGACTGGGCGCCGGCCTGATGGGTGTAGAGGTATTCAGGGCTGCTGATATCAGTGATATCAATTGCATAATAATTGCGCCCACCCCGGCGTTCCCCGCATATAACGATTTTGCCGTTTTCAGTGTCTGCCACCGCGGGCGATCCATCCATGAAATAGGAATGATTGCCGGTATATGCCTTGTAAAGCCTGTGAAACTGCTCCTTTGGCACAAAGGCCCAGAGCTCCGAGCCGTCGGTGTCATCAAAGCAGTGAAGCATTCCGTCATTTGCCCCTGCAAAAATATATTTGGAACCCTGGCCCCGGAAGACCACGGCAGGTCTGGAATGATTAAAATCACCCAGTTTCCAGTCTTCATCTGCCATGCGAATATTGTCAATAAGCACATCTTTATCTGAAACCCCGAAATCTCCGGCAGACAGCAGATGATTGCCCTTTGAAAACCTGTTTTCCGGCAGGGACAGGGTATTTGAGGTCGTGCAAAGGTTTGTGTAAATTTTTCTGCTGCTGTCCGCAGTCCGGCTCAGCACCTGACCCGCCCCGCCCTTTTTTACGCTTGCACCGTCGGGCTCGCGGCTCCAGCAGGAAATTGCACTGTCTTTGATGTTTCCGTCATCATCTAGTATAGGCGTCTGCCTGCCGCATGAGGCAAATTCATTGTCCGAATTCAGGCTGTATTTTTTAATATTGCCCTTCCACCGGCTTTGCCCGCTTGCCGGCTGAAACATGGATACATAGCCGTAATCACCGGCATAGGCCATGTTTTTATCGCTTACAGGAACACTTACAGGCGCAAACACGCTGTGTTTTTCCTCAATATTGGCCATGATGGTTTTAAAAGCCTCTGCCAGGTCATTTTCCTTTGTGGCATAAAAGAAAAATCCGCCGTCATCTTTGCCCGGGCGGTCGTTAAACCCCGCTCCTCGGTCCGCGGTGTCCTGTAGCAGTTTCCGGGCCTTGTCGCCCACTCCTTCGGAAAACCCGATGGTGTAAGTGACAATATTCTGCTGATCTTCAAGGTCCGGGTTTACATCATTTTCGTGCAGGAACCCTGCCACATCCTGGAGCTCGGGGTGTCCCTTTTTGTAAAACCTTGAATAAAGACGGCCTTCCCCGGGATAATTGCCTGATGACGGCAGAAATCGGCCGTCAAGATAAATCCGGTTTTTCAAAACCTTTGCATTGTCGTTTGTCGGCTCGCCGTCTGTCATCAGGATAATGTAATTTTCCCGGCACCAGTATCCGATGGGCGGATACCTGACATCCGGATTGTAAGCCATCACGTCGTTGTCCGGATAAATGCCGGATCTGGGATATTTGCCGTTGTCTTTGTTAAAAAGCGATGTCTGACCGGCAAAATACCTGCCGGCTTCCGCCAGGGTTTCAGCCAGGGGTGTAAAATATCCAGGTTCTATATTATCAACAAGATCTTTAAGATAGCTCTTGTAATCTTCAACGGCATTGTCATATTCACTGCCGGTCTTAAGCCCGCCCCTGCCATCGGCAACAAAGACATCCTTAACCGAGCATGTCCCGTATAAACCATCATGTTCAGGAATATAGCCCCCGTTGCTGTTGTTGTTGTTTTCATTAAAAACCATTATGCCCAGGCGGTTTTTTCCCCCATACCTGTCAATTAGATTTTTGACCGTGTTTTTGGCAACAGCCATGCGCGTAACGGTGCACCGTTGGTTTTCCCATCTTCCCTGCTCATAGCCGCTGCATTGCTGTTGTGTTATTTCAAGATCAAGAAAATTTTCCACCATGCTCCGGGAATTATCGAAAATAACAAGAATGCCGGGCTCTATATTCTGCTGCACCACGCCGAAAATCTCATTGTCATCAGCACGGCAGAACCCCGCATGGGCAAAAAGCAAAATTGCTGCAGACACAAGTGCTGCCAGGAATTTTTCAGATTTCATGGATACCCTCCTGGTTTTAAAAGATTCTTGAAAATCCGGCTTCAAGTACCACCTTGCCCCTGCGGCGGCCGTCAGTGCCTGTTGCCAGAACCCCGTAGCGCCTCTGGGTCATGCGTCCGCTTGAGCCAGATCCCACAGCAGGAGGTCCAATGTGGGGCATTCTGTAAAACTTGCCTGACACCGACCCCCCGGCAGGGCTTGCCTCCAGCCTGGCAATCTCGCAGCTGCCCAGATAGAAACTATCTCCGGTTCCGCTGTTAAGACAAAGCCCGTGCTCCACATAAGCTGCCTCAGGATCACCCAGGTCAAACAGCTCGGAATCACCCCTGAGCCACTTTTCCCGGTGCTTTTCTGCTGCCAGGGATATCACGCTTTGGGCCCGGTAAAGATTATCCCGGTAAAGCCGGCTGTTTTGCATCATCTGGTTGTTTGTCATGGCAATCCTGGCTGCCATGAAAACCGTCAAAGACAGGCCCACAAGCATCAAAAGGGCTGCCACCATAAGGGAGCCACGCTGGTTTTGCCGTCTTTCATGCATAATTGCCCCTCCGCTTTATTTCACCGGCATGATGCCGGGCTGAAATTTTCCGGCTAATAGGTCTTTCGCCGAAAACAGGCCTGCATCCTCAGCTTATCAGAACTCAAATCATTATCTTCACTGTG